>JAAHIC010000366.1 GCA_010671965.1 Leptolyngbya sp. SIO4C5 | reverse complement strand
CTGATAATTTCAATCATTTGGGCAAAGTAGCGGTTGAGCAGAGCTAGGAGGGTTTCTGCCCCCGTCCGTCCTTGGGTAGCGCTGGCCTCTAACAGGCGGGTGAAGCCGGCTAAGTCCGTAAACAGCAGGCTGCCAGTCTGCCAGCAGTATTGAGGATGGCCGGGACGGGGCAGGCGATCGCAAACATCTCTGGGCACGTAGTTGGTGAGCAAATGCTGGAGGGTGCGCAAATGCTCAAAGATTTGCATCAGCGTAGCGGGGCTAGGATCAATCCAGGTGACAGCGTAGAGATCGGCAGGCAGCAGCGATCGCAGCCGTCGCTCCAGCTCGGCCAGTTCAGCAAGTGCAGTTGCCACCGAAGATACCATACGGGCTGTGACTGAGAATGGCCCACTGTGATAGAGACTAATCAAGTTTACGGCATCTGCAAAGTTCCTTCCGGCGAATTTGGGCCGTTCTGCAGCGAGCTATGCCAGTCTCTGATAGTATCCGGCCAGTTTTCAGGCAGCACTCATCTGCAATTTGGGCATACCTGCTAGAGTGATGCCTATTGTGACCGCCAAGCTCTATGCCTCGCTTAGATCGGCTTCATATTGAAGTAACCAATGTCTGCAACTTCAAGTGTGAGTTTTGCCCTGACGCCATCATGCAGCGATCGCGGGGGCATATGGACTTTGCCCTACTGTCGCAACTGATTGACGAAATTAGCGATCGCCAGTTGGCCCGCATTGTCACCTTTCACCTGATGGGCGAGCCGCTGATCTATCCGTTTATTTTTGAAGCGATCGAGCGGGCCGTCAAGAAAGGGCTGGCGCTACACCTGACAACTAACGGCAGCACGTTTCACCTGCGGCCTGACCACATTGAGCGACTAGTGACATCCGGCATTCCCAAAGTCACCATTTCGCTGCAAACGCCTGACCCTAAGACCTTTGTGATTCGCGGCGCTCCGCCCAAGCTCAAACCAGAGCAGTATTTTGACGGCATCACTCGCTACGTGCAGGCCAACCTAGCCGCGCCGCACTCTCCCACGCGGGTTCATCTCAAGTTTCTTGACACCTCGCCCCATCCTTTCCTGGTGCCCCACAAGCCCCTATCGGTGATTGAGGGCAAAGCTCAAATGCAGCAGGAACTGCAAAATTGGGCCAAACGACTCCTAGAAGGCTATGCGGCAGCCCCCAGTACCGCGACGCTGCAGCAGCGGCTACGGCAGCACCGGGCTGGGCGCTGGCAGACGATTGAGCTGACGCCGAAGCTGGCTCTGGAAACGTTTCCGCTAGATAGCTGGGGCAACGTGGAGAGCGATCGCGTGATTGCGGCTCAGTTTGGCTACTGCAACGGCGCTAGTCAGCAGGCGGGCATTCTCTATGACGGAACGGTAGTCCCCTGCTGCAAAGATTTTGAGGGACAGATTCCACTGGGCAATGTGCAGGACACCTCGCTCGGCCATATCCTCGACAGTGCTCCGGCCTGTCAGCTTCGTCAGGGTTTCGATCGCCTGCAGGTGAAAAATCCGGTTTGTCAGCGCTGTATGGGAGCAGATTCGACGGCTAAGTCCTGGCTGCGGCAGGTGGGGTCGGTGGCCTATTTCAAGGTTTACAGTCCGATTAAGAAAAGGCTAGAACCTGGCTGGGGCGAGGTGTAAGGGGAAATTGGCGATCGCGACTATGGCGATCGCTCCCACAGTCATATGTCGTTCACATTGCCCGCCCCACCTATTCTCCCACTGCCGCCCCGCCTTCTATCCCTTCTAGGAAACCAGAAAGCTGAGGATACTCAACCTTGTGGTCGGCAAAATACTGCTTTGCCCGCTGAATTAAATCAGTTTGGTAGAGAAACTCGTCACGGGCATCCATCGGATAGGCTTTGAGCTTGAACTGGGTGCCCCAGGGCTTCTCCTGCACAATGACGACGACGGGTAAGTCCAGGCGGGTATATTTACTGCTGTAGGCAGTTTGGTAGAGCACCTGCCGCGTTGCGGCCACGTTGACAATGTGGGAAAAATAAAAGTTTGTCACCACCTGAGCCTCTAGCTCGCCGCTGTTGGCGTTGATGATTGGCTCTGTCCAGATCTTGCTGTGGGGCACGCTGACCAGGCTATCGCTGGGGGTACGAATCTGCACCCGCCGGAGGCCATAGTCCATAATTTCGCCATAGGTATCACCAATGCGGACGCGATCGCCCACCCGATAGGGCGCTTCGTATAAGCCAACAATCCCGGCAATGATAGAGCTGACATAGTCCTTAAAGGCAAAGCCCAGCGCCACTGCTAGCGTCCCCGTCAGCGCAAAGAGATTTTGCGGCGATAGGTTGAGAAACAGATTAGAGACATAGACAATAGCGGCCAGCAGCACCAGCGCCCGCAGAAACGGCAGTCCCTGCTTGGTCAACAGGCGAAATCGGCGCGGTACCCGCTCAGAAATCCAGTCTGTGAGGTTATCGATCGCTAGCAGTAGGCCGTAGGCAATGGCAATCGTCACCAAGGCTGACAGCACTGTAGACGTATTAATTTCCGCCAGCCAGCGCTGGGCAAACTCGCTGGGCTTATTGCCCTGACCGCTCTGCATCAGCAAGGCTGCTGAAACTAGATGGGTGTGGGGGTTCAGAGAAAGCATCAGCGATCGCCTCCAATGACAAAATTATTTTGACGTAGCCGATCGCGCAGTTGTGGGTAGTAAGCAGGCTCTACGGTGATGATGTCATCCTGCTTGGTTAAAATCTCCTGGCGCAGCAGCTTTTGCACTTGGGCCCGGACCTGCTCCTCCGACTCGCCCAAGCTCAGCGAAAGGTGAGCCACAGTCATGTCGCCGTGGAGCAGAATGGAATAAATTAGGTATTCCTCTGTGGCCGATAGAGACGGCATATCCGGGTAGCTAGAGCGCTGCTGCTTTAGATGTCCGGCCTCAAACAGTTCGGCCAGCGTGGCGTCTGGATCAGGATTGTCTGTGGCTGCCTCAGTGGTCTCTAGTTCGTAGCCCAAAGAGCGCCACCAAAGCTGCAGAGCCACGCTGCTAATGCCGTGAGAGATATGGTCGAGGTCGGCGTAGAGAACTTCCGCCTTTTCTGACTGCGAGGTGGCATGAGACGACTGCGATCGCTGTCGGACAAAGTCTATCTGGCCGTCTAGTGTTTTCAGCATAGGATGGAGCCAGTTCTGGATTTGCTCACCGTCTAGGGAAGGCAGCTCCGTGGTTTGCTCCAGATAGGCTTCGATCTGGCAGACAATATTGAAGTATTTCCAGGCCCAGGCATTGCAGCCAATTAGCCAAAAGCGAGACAGATCGGCAGTTACCATGTCCCGTAGCTGCTCAATCCCTTTCCAGCCACCAATGCAGCGCAAAAAATAGGCATCTAGGCGGGGAATGACGATGATTGAGCGGCGATCGCCATTGGCGGGCAGGGACAGCTCTGTGGCAATTTTTGACCGCGCCGTTTCTATAGCCTCAACAATGTCTTGGGTGCGATCGGGGCGAGTCTCAATCGGTAGAAAATAGAGGCTGTAATTCTCAGCCGTAGGCCAGTGCTGCAGCGCGTGCTGCAAGATGGGATTAAAAGACTCCACCGGGCTGTGCAAAATCGTCAGGCTGTTGGCGGTGGCCTTGTCTTGCTGCCAGCTAGCCAAATGCTGCTCTAAGGTAGTCAGAATGTGGTGGCGGTAGGTGGGATGAACCGGAGATTTCTGCAGCTCTTGGTCAATCTGAGCGGCGATCGCCGGGGGCAAAGGCCCAAGGTCATCCTGCTCGATAACATCGGCTCGTTTTTTAGACAACCAAGCCTGAATCTGCTCTAGCAGCCAGCTCATGACCTTATGACGTTGTTACATTGCATACTGCCAGAATGGGGGGATCTGTCTAACCGCACCTCTGTCCGCAGACCCAACTTTAACCTGCAGGCGGTTGCTCAAAGGGACGCTTGCGCTTTAACTTAATGGTTAACAGATGCTGATACCAGCCATCGCTAAAGATAAGTTTAAATTGACCGTGGTGTGAGTCCACCAAAGTTCACGACCGTTAACCTTTGCTGCAAAAAGAAGAAAACTTATGACAGTTGCTCAAGCTACCTTTCCCATCGATTTGGGTGCTTACCAATATATATCCTTAGATCCAGCCGTATCGACCCTGACAGACGAGCAGCGCCAGGCACTGCAGGCTAATATTCAGCTCTGCCGGGATGCCATTGTCTTTTTTACGGCCACTGGCGCAGCTAAGGGTGTAGGCGGTCATACCGGCGGGCCATACGACACCGTGCCGGAAGTAATGATTCTAGATGCTCTCTTTCGCGGCAACCCCAATAAGTTTGTGCCCGTCTTTTTCGATGAAGCGGGACACCGCGTTGCCACCCAGTATCTGATGGCCACTCTGGCCGGAGAGCTGCCCGCTGAGCAGCTCATGCGCTACCGCGAAGCCCACCAAAAGCTACCCGGTCACCCCGAACTGGGATTAACTCCCGGCGTCAAGTTCAGCGGTGGACGGCTGGGACATATTTGGCCTTTCGTTAACGGTGTGGCTTTGGCTAACCCTGGTAAGACCACGTTCTGCCTGGGATCTGACGGCTCGCAGCAAGAGGGGAATGACGCTGAGGCGGCTCGCCTCGCCGTCGCCCAGCATCTCAACGTCAAGCTCATTGTTGATGATAATGACGTTACCATTGCTGGACACCCGTCTGAATACCTTCCCGGCTTTAGCGTACGCAAAACCCTAGAAGGGCACGGCCTCAAGGTACTAGAGGGCGACGGGGAAGATCTCGACGGTCTCTACGCCCGCATCTGCGAAGCAATCAACACCCCCGGCCCCGTCGCCGTGATCAACAAGCGGGCCATGAGCGTGGGCATTGAGGGCATTGAAGGCACCACCCACGGCCATGACGTGATTCCGGTCGATGCGGCTATTCGCTACCTGGAAGCTCACGGTCAGAGCGCTGCGGCTGACATGCTCAAAAAAATTGAAAAGCCTAAGCAGGACTACACATTCTTAGGCTCGTCCGACAAAGTTGGCTCCAACCGCAATGTCTTCGGTGAGGCGATGGTGGAGGTACTGGGGGGCATGAGCGAGAGTGATCGCAAAAACAGTGTCCTCGTCGTCGATAACGATCTAGAAGGATCTTGCGGGCTGAGTCAAATTCGCAAAGCCTACCCCGAAGTCTTCGTCAGCGGCGGCATTATGGAGCGGGGCAATCTCTCAGCCGCCGCCGGTTTTGGCATGGAGAAAGGCAAGCAGGGCATTTATGCCACTTTCAGCGCCTTCCTAGAGATGTCTATCTCTGAAATCACGATGGCGCGGCTCAACTTTGCCAACCTGCTCCATA
>JAAHIC010000365.1 GCA_010671965.1 Leptolyngbya sp. SIO4C5 | reverse complement strand
GTACGAATAACGTGGAGGCCACGTACCGCAAAGGAATTGGTCTAGCCGGTAACGTCAAAGCCAACCAGCTCACAGCCCTAATGTCGCGTCCGCTAGGACTGAAGGCAGTAACCAATCCGCTGCCAGCTACAGGGGGAGAAGACGGGGAAGTCCTCGCCGATGCCCGTCAAAATGCACCGCTGACAGTGCTAACCCTCGATCGCGCCGTTTCGCTGCAAGACTATGAAGACTTTGCCCGCGCCTTTGGCGGCATTGCTAAAGCTCTCGCCACTTGGACCTGGATGGGCCAGCGGCGGGGCGTTTTCGTAACGGTGGCGGGGCCGCAGGGGGCGGTAATCGAGGCGAAGCTGATTGACAAGCTGATGAGTCAGTTACGGCAGTCCGGCGATCCGTATGTGCCGCTGTTGGTCAAGACCTATCGCAAAGCGCTCTTTAAGCTCAGGGGCAACCTCAAAGTCGATGCCGACTATCAAAGTGAGCGGGTGCTGGGTGCTGTCAAGGACGCGCTAAAAGCTGCCTTTTCCTTTGAAGCTCGCGCCTTTGGACAGGGGGTGGCCCTGAGTGAAGTGCTGGCGGTGATCCAGGCCGTTCCCGGCGTGGTGCATGTGGATATAGACGAACTCAACCGGGATGGCTCAGCCGTCAATGGGCTGCACGCACCCTTGCCGTCAGCAGTCCCGCTGCGGCAGGGCAATAACCTGCTCAGTGCCGAACTGCTAACGCTGGATCCGGCCTCCTTCGACCAGCTAGGAGAACTGCCATGACGTTTGACGCTGAGACACTCTATAGGCTCCTGCCTGCTATTTATCGCAGCCGCGATTTAGAGCAAGGAGAACCGCTGCAGGCGCTGGTGCAGGTGCTCGCGCGTGAGATCGCCGTGCTAGAGACTGACCTAGATCAGCTCTACGACGATCAGTTCATTGAAACCTGCGCTGAGTGGGGGGTGCCCTATATTGGCGATCTCATTGGCGATCGCCCCCTCTACACCAATCTGCCAGGCTTCCCTAGCGCCCGCGCCGCTGTGGCTAACACCATCGGCTATCGTCGCCGCAAGGGAACAGCGGCCATGCTGGAGCAGCTAGGGCGAGACGTGACGGGCTGGCCCGCCCGCGTTGCGGAGTTCTTTGAGCTGTTGGCGACGACGCAGTACATGAACCACCTGCGACCCCACAACCTGACAACGCCTGATCTGCGCCGCTGGCAGCCGCTGGCATATCTCGGTAGTCCCTTTGAGACCACCGCCCACACTGCCGAGATGCGCCGCATTCCGCCCCGGCGAGGCCGCTACAACATTCCCAATATTGGCCTGTTTCTCTGGCGCTTAGAGCCGTACACGATTGGCCTGTTCCCCAGCACTGCCCGCCCTGTAGCCGACCCTGCCGATGGCCGCTACACCTTCCACCCGGTGGGTCTCGATGCGCCCCTGTTTAACCCGCCCCTGCCGGAACTGGCCTTTACCTTGGCCCAGCCAATTAACGTGCCGGAACCGCTGCGGCGGCGAGTGCTGTATGAGGAGCTAGAAAGCTGGCGACAGGCGATCGCCAGTGGGCAAGCTTTCCAGCCAGTTTACTTTGCTGAGACATCGGGTACTTTGGCCCAGACGGGCGATCGCCAGCGGGTATTCGACATTTTTGTAGACGGGGCGGCTGAGCCAATACCACCGCCAGAAATTCTAATTTGCGATTTGTCTAACTGGCGGCGTCCGCCTATGACCCAAGACTATCAGCCGATGCCAGTTGAGCCGACCCAGTCCCCGGTTTCATTGCCGATTCAGGTAGCCGTGGATCCGCTGCTGGGCCGCATTGCTTTTCCGGCAGCCGTCGTTCCTGAACAAATCCGGCTGCGCTATACCTATGGCTTTAGTGCCGATGTGGGCGGTGGACCCTACGATCGCGGCGACTCGGTTTTACCGCTGCTAGAGCGCCCCGTCACCTGGCAGCTTGGCGTCAGCGTAGACGCGGATCCGACAGACCCAGCGGTCGTAGATACCCTCAGCGGCGCGATCGCCCAGTGGAATAGTCAGCCTCCCGGCACGTTTGGTATTATTGCGATTTTAGACAGCCAAACCTACGCCGAAGCCTTTCCCACGATTACGATCCCCGCAGGCAGCCAGCTCTTAATCGTGGCGGCAGAGTGGCCGCTGGTGCCTGTGCCTGATTCCCCCACCCCGCAGCGACAAATTGGACAGGTCACCCCAGAATTTTTGCGACCGCATCTGCGGGGCGATCTGAGCGTAGTTGGCACCGCCCCCGATGGCAGCGACATTCCCGGAGATGTGATTCTCAACGGTCTGCTGATAGAAGGAGCGCTTACGGTGCAGTCCGGCAATCTAGATCGGCTACAGCTCGATCACTGCACGCTAGTCCCCTTTACCCGCAGTTCCCCGGTTGCCACTAGCCTCACTGTCGCTGCCGACAATTCGCTGCTAACGCTGCGGCTCGATCACTGCCTCACGGGTCCAATCAGTATTACAGCCACCATTGAGCAGCTTCAGGTGGTGGCTAGCTTAGTGGATGGGGCCGCCGCGATCGCGATCGCGGCTGACGCAACACCGGCTGAAATCCAAACCAGCACCCTTTTGGGAACTACCCAGGTGCGTAGCTTGGAGGCCAGCAACAGCATCTTTGCCCAGCTCGTGACCGTGCAGCGCCGTCAAACAGGCTGCGTCCGTTTTTCTTTTCTGCCCCTAGCGTCCCAAGCGCCGCGCCGCTACCGCTGCCAGCCAAATTTAGCCTTAGAGGAACTGGCTAAAGCCCTCAAGGTAAAAGCAATTACCGATCCCACGCAGCAGGAGCAGGTAGAGCGGCGGGTTTCGCCTGACTTCACTTCCAAGCGCTACGGCGATCCGGCCTACGCACAGCTTAGCCAGCGCTGTGCGGTGGAGATTCGTCAGGGGGCGGATGATGAAGCGGAAATGGGCGTCTTTCACGATCTCTATCAGCCCCAGCGAGAAACGAACTTGCGGGTGCGACTCGACGAATATCTGCGGTTTGGCTTAGAGGCCGGTATTTTTTACATCACGTAGCGATTTATCCAACGGAGGCCCCCATGAAGGGTGATTTTAGCCGATATACCTTTAATCGCGCCAAGCACTACAGCGCGGTGCTGATGCAGCAGGGGCGGGTGCAAGTTGATGCTGACTGGAACGAGCAGCAGGCGATCGCCCAAAACCGGGTTGAAACCGAAGCGATCGACGTCATCGGCAAATGTGGCGCGCCCAAGCACGAGGCTGGATTTGGCATCATCTCTGTGGGAGCTGACTTTGAACTGAGCGCCGGACGCTTCTATGTCGATGGTATTCTCTGCGAAAACGAAGCGCCGACACGCTATAGCCAGCAGCCGGATTTGCCCGATCCTGAACCTTTAGAGACGCTGCTAGCAAACGGTCAGCCCGGCCTGATCTATCTAGATGTTTGGAAGCGCCATCTCACCGCTTTAGACGACCCGCAGATGAAAGAGGTGGCCCTGGGGGATCCTGATACCACCACGCGGCTAAAAACTATCTGGCAGGTCAAGGTTTTACCGCTAGATGAACCGACAGAGGAAGTCACCTGCGACAGTGAGCTGTCTCAGTGGAATGACCTGATTGCCCCCAGCAGCGGCACACTTGCGGCCCGCACCGCTGAACCCGATGAGACCGAAAGCCCCTGCCTAATTCCGCCGGAGGCAGGCTATCTGCGCCTAGAAAATCAGCTCTACCGGGTGGAAATTCATCAGGGCAGTGAGGCAGATGCCGTTACGTTCAAATGGTCGCGGGACAATGGCTCAATCGTGACGGAGATTCAGGCTATTAGCGGCAATGAAATTACGGTGGCTGATTTGGGCCGCGATCAGGTGCTGGGCTTTACTAAAGGCCAGTGGATTGAAATTTCCGATGATGCGCTAGAACTGAGGGGCTTACCGGGTGAACTGCTGCAGATTGACGACTTTACCACCAGCGCGGCCGGCAGTCCCATCATTGTCTTAGCAAGCGCACCGACCGTTTCGATTAGTCTCGATCGCCATCCCAAATTACGCCGCTGGGATCACAGTGGCCCCAGCGCCACAGCTGTAGGGGTGGAAGTAGCCGCAGGCTGGGTCAACTTAGAAGGGGGGATTCAAGTTCAGTTTTCTGAGGGCACTTATAAAACTGGAGACTACTGGTTAATTCCTGCCCGCACTGCCACGGGTCAGATTGAATGGCCACTGACGACGGCGGCGGTTCCGGCTCCAATCCCTCAGTTGCCTCTGGGGATTGAGCATCACTACTGTCGCTTGGCGATCGCCCAGCTTTTGCCCAGCAACGATCCAGATAGCAATACGGGCCAGCTCGATCTGCTAGAAGTTTGCGATCACAGCTTTTGTCCCCTAACCGAACTAGATCCGGGAGCGGCCTGCTGCACGGTTGTCGTCCAGCCAGGCGAGAGCATTCAATCGGCCCTCGATTCCCTGCCGCAGGCGGGCGGCTGTGTCTGTCTTAAAACTGGAGTTCACGAAATTCGTCAGCCTATTCGCATCGAAAAATCCAACGTTGTGCTCAAAGGGGAAAGTCCCGGTACTCATGTCATCCGCAATAACGGTTTGAGCTTGTTAATCATCGCTCAGCCACGCCTGCAGCTCATTCGCGATGTCAAAGTGGAGCAAATCCATTTTGAGGCGGCCGGGAGTGAGTCTGACGCTGGCAACCTGCTTAACCTGACTCTGTTAGTCATCGGCAGCGGTCTGAATATACGAGTGCGGCACTGCCATTTCGAAATAGCCGAATCGCCAGATAACCAGTCAGGTTCGACTCTGCCGATTGCGGCGGCTTTGGGTATTGCTGTGGTCAATAGCCGTCAGGTTGCCCTGTTAGAGAACACAATCAGCCTGGCCCTGATTGGCATTTGGGCTGAGGGCTGTACGGCCTGCAAAATCGCGGGCAATCAGCTTGTGGGGCCTGTTTTTCAAGTCACAGACTTGCTGGCGATCTCGGTGGGCTACATTGGCATTCTGCTCAACCTGCTGCCCTCAGAAAATGTGCTTATAGGCCAAGACTGTCAGATTGCTGCTAACGCTCTGCAAGATTACCTCATCGGCATAGCGGCAGGGGTACGCAGCGATCGCTGTCAGATTCTCAATAATCAAATTCGTCGTCAAGCGATCAATCAGCTCCAAATCGAAGAATTCAATAATCAATATTTAGCGGGCAGCGAACCCTTCATTTACGGCATTATTGCCTATGGCACTCACAACGCGATCGCAGAGAACTATCTCGAACTCAATAGTCCATCCTACGGCGGTATTCGGGCCTTTGGCGCGTTTGCCCGGATTGAACACAACACGCTG
>JAAHIC010000364.1 GCA_010671965.1 Leptolyngbya sp. SIO4C5 | reverse complement strand
CCAGATCTAAAAAGCGGCGATACTCTCCCTGACTGGTGCGCAGATCTCGCTGGGTTCGCTGGATTTGCTGCTTGAGGCGATCGATAAATAGGCTAAATAAAATGCCTTCTACCGCAAAAATACAGGTAGCCCAACTGACAAGCGAGGGGAAAAAGAGGGGAGGAACTGTGTAGAGTGAGTAGAATCCAATCAGGCCGAGCGTAAGCACAGTCGCTAGCCAGCCTGCAGCGCGATCGCCGTACCCGCTACTGACCACAACAGCCGCCAGAAAAAGCAGCAGCGGTCGTTCTAAGATTGCGATCTGATTGAAAAGATAAACTAGCAACCCCGCTATCAGTACTGAGCAGGTCGCGATCGCAAAGTTGCGCAAGTAAAAATTGGCTGGTTTCAGCATAGAGAGCGTTCAGGCAGCCGGGTTGCCTTTATCCTAACGCTCAGCTTCGCGTCAATATTCTTTGATTGATTAAGAATACTGATTGCCTTGAGATTCCTGCCTGAGTGCTAGCTGCTGATTTTTCTGCAGCGTCGTCTGCAACTCTGTGAGCTGCTCTAGCTGAGACTGCAGCTCAGTCTGCTGCTGGCGAGCCGCTAGTTTACGGTGCAGCGCCGCTCTGGCCAAGTCATCCCGATTTTGTTTAACCGCGAGCTGGGCCACCCGGTGCCAGGTATCTATCTCTTGCTGCGCCCGCTGGGCCTGCGGCAAGAGACTCTGCTGGGCGATCGCTACGTTTTTGAGGGCCGCTGAAATCAGCGTCAGCGTACTGTCGGCAGCTTTATGACCAACGACATCAGTAATTACCTGGCGCAGTTCAGAAGTTGAAAAGCGATCGAGGTGCAGGCCAAAGTTAGTAAGCTGGGCGCTGTGGCTACGTCCTGTCTTGCACCAGGTTGCAAAGTGTTCACAGTTGTTCGTCAAAAGATCATAGCGACGTTCCCCCAAACGGCTTTTGGCCCGCTCAATCACGACGTCGGGAATGAATGAAACTGACTGATGCCGCGTGAAGATAGGCCCACCTTGGCCAAAGGTACGGTAGTCTGTTTGCGCAATCATGGCCTCTCCCGTTTTGCGGTAGTGAATGACGCTGCCGTCACCGCAGTCAATTCCGTGATGCTCATAGACTCCTGTGAATCCCATCAGCTTCCGCATGGCGTAGATTTGATCGCCCTTGGCCATAAATTTTGGTGACTTGTTGGTGGCCAATATCAGGGAGCGGGTTTTGAAGAATAGAGCGCTCCCGACAGGGTACTGGAGGGAGCTGCGCTGTCTGAAGTTTGCTTACCCGGTTTGCCCAAGGTATCTTCACTGGGGTTTGTGGTGGTTGTTACCTGCTTTTCAGTGGCAGGCGGAGTGGCGCGGCTAAACAGGTTAGACTTAATCACCTCATGACCATCAGCCCCAACGCGAATCTGAATATTAGGGCCAGAGCGCGCTAAACGAATGATAATGCCGTCTTCAACAGGCACCTGGGTAATTCGTTTACCTTCTAAATAAGTACCGTTTGTTCCTAAACTATTGATTTCCCAGCCCTGGTCGGTGCGTCTCAGCTCCACGTGATGACGTGAAACGACAGCGCTATAGAGAATGACATCGTTATCGGTAGACCGACCGATGCGAACGACTGATTCTTTCTCAAAAGTCCAGTGCTGTAAGGGGTTTTTATTCAGTGGATGTAGTAAAGACAGCGTAATCACATTACTCAAGCATTGATGGGAGTTGCAGCAAACGGTCTACGGTCTAGGGCAAAGTTATGAAGCTTGGAAGATAAAAGACACTTTATCGCCTTTGCCTAAAGCAATGCGATCGCCTGAGCGCAATCGATGGCGATTGCCGTAGGAGAGCGGCATATTGTTGACGTAGGTTCCATTAGAGCTGCCTACATCCTCAATATAGTAGATGTCTCCTTCAACCCGAATATTCGCGTGAACCCTAGACACAATTTCTGAATCTGGAAAGCCAGAGACATCAATATCCGGTGGCACCCGGTCGTTGGGTTTGCCAATCCGAATGAGGGACAGCGTTGGTGGAAGCTCTAGCGGTGTATCGGTTTGTACATGCAGCAGCTTGGCCTGGGTCACCTGTAGCTGAGTGGAAGTATCATTGCCGCTGGTCGGCGAGGCAGAGGCCGGATCAGGTGGCGCTGCAGCCGGAGCTGCTTCAGACGAAGCCGTTTCTGGAGCCTGATAGGCCGTGCCGGTAGCGGCTGGCTCTGGCTCAATCGGGTCAGGTGGAATTAGCGGATCAGGCGGATCAAGCTGGGGAATTTCAACGGTGCCCGCAGCGCCCCCCTCTACAGACTGGGAAGCTGCAGCCGACAGCGCTCTCAAGTCAAAACCGCATTGCCCACAAAAGCTAGCATCCGACTGCACAGTTGCCCCACAGCTAGGACAGGCCATTGTACTGGGCAGGGGCGTGTAGCAAGCTTCACACTGAACCGCCCCGTCAGGGTTTTGGTGACTGCAGTTCGGACAGACAATCATGGGCTATTTCCTTCCTCTGCAACCGGATATCAGACAATCAAACTGCAAAATTTGATTAAACCTTATGGGAGAATTTTAATACTCCTCGGTTCTCTCAACGAATGCAAAAACTCAGCTTAACCCGTAAAGAGGCTTAAATTAGCGCCTGCCGCCGTATCTAATAGCCACCACAGCTCTCCGTGGGGCTGAATTAACCGGGCCGGGTAGGTTTGATCATCAGCTTCAGCGCTGAAGACGTGGGCTAGAGCATCCTGCTTATTAGCCCCCGCCACGATGAAAATGACTGCCCCGGCCTGATTGATGAGCGGCACCGTCAGGGTTAGACGCGGTTCACCGGCCTTGTCGCCCACCGTCACCAGGCGATCGCGCACCTGCAGCGCTGCGGTCTGAGGAAACAGCGAAGCGGTATGAGCATCATCGCCTAAACCCAGCAGCACAATATCTAAGCTCGGTATTTCTGAGCCTGAAGCTTGAAAGAAAGTTCTTAGCGTTTGCTCATAGGTTTCGGCGGCTGCCGCCGGGGTTGGCGCGGTTGTCGGTATCGGAAAAATATTTTCAGCCGGGATCGGTACCTGATTCAGCCACACCGAGCGAGCCATGCCCTCGTTGCTGTTAGGGTGATCGCTGGGCACGTAGCGCTCATCCCCCCAAAAGACGAACAGCTTGTCCCAAGGCAGATCCTGCTGAGCGATCGCGGCGTAGATAGGCTTAGGGGTACTGCCACCCGCCAGCGCTAGGGTACAGCGGCCTTTCTGAGCGATCGCGGCGCGAATCTTTTCGGTAATGACCGCCTGCGATCGCTCAATTAGCTGAGCTTTATCGGACAAAACTTCGATAGTTGGCTTCATTAGGCACTATTTAAAGGACTCACAGCAAGCGTAAAAACCAGCTCTCATCTTAAAGCTACGGGGACAGGAATGCTCAGTCAGACCGTCTATACTTTAGGCATTCCTGCCCATCTGTAAATCTGCGGCAGGGGATTTTGTAAACTACCAAGCGCTTTTATCCGGCTGACTCTAGGCTTGTTTTAGCAAAGATTTTCCGATTTGATTGGATATTTTTGCGAAAAATGTGCAGTTTTTTACAAATCACACGGCAAAATAGTCTACTGAGGCATTTCGCGAGTTTTTTATGAGTTCTGCAAATACAACGGGTAAAGCCGTGGCATCTCCACTGGCTGCAATTTCCCTCAAGCTTGTCGGTGCAATCACAATTGTTGCAGCGCTAATTGACTTTTTAATTTTAGTGATTCCGCCTCGTTTTCTAGATGCCCAGTGGCAGCTAGCCACAACCACTCAGCTTGTCGATCGCGGCATTGTCCCTTTAGTCGGCATTGCCCTAGTGCTGACAGGTGCCTGGATTGACAGCAATGTCGGTGTGATCAGTCGTAGCCGCAGCCTGCTGGCCGATGCTCGATTTTGGGTTTGTCTGCTCTCTAGCCTGCTAGGGCTGCTCTTTATCGTTTTGACGGTGCTGCATCCCAACAACGTCAGAATTACCAGCAGAGAAGCCTTGGAGCGAATCGATACCGAAGTCGGGCAGGTGACAACGCAGCTAGAGCAGCGCTTTGCCCAGCAGCGCGACCAGCTTGGCTCCTTGTTGGCCAATGAGAACCAACTCCAGCAGGCGGTTGAGCAGGGCCAGCTTTCTCAAGAACAACTGGCTTTTATTGAGCAGTTTCGCGACGATCCAGCGGCCTTAGATGACTTTTTGGAGCAGCAGCTCGGCCAGGCTAGGCAGCAGGCTGAAACCCAAATTGGGGGTCGCCGCCAAGAAGCTGAAAAGCAAATTCGCCAAGAAGCCGTTAAGTCAGGATTTAGGGTGGCTATCAGCAGCTTGCTGCTGGCCATCGGCTACACCATCATTGGCTGGCTAGGGCTGCGGCGGCTATTGGCGATGAGCCGCACCGCCTAACGCAGGCAACTAGCTAAGCGCTTTCATCATGGCCTGCTGCGCCACGCTTTGATAGACCGCTTTGAGGTAAGCCATGACGGCCTGCGCCTCTCCGGCTGGCAGCGGGATTGTACCCAAGTTATCTAGGACTGTGCTTTCTGCTGGTGTAATCACCACCATTGAGGGATCGAGCGCTTCGCTGTACTGCCAAAACTGCTCTAGGTCGAGGGGGGCAGCTTCAGGTTCGATCGCTTTTTTCTCTTCTGGATTAACCGAGGCGGCAGTCGTCTCCGTCAATCCTGCTTGGCGGCGGCGCTGTCGTAGCGCTTCTAAAATCTGGGCTTTAGTGCGTCCCCGAAGCTGAAAGATAACAAAGGGATCTTCACGGAAGAAGTCTCCTAGCTGATAGTAAACCGCTGCAATGTGCTTGCAGGGATTTTTCGGATCGGGGCAGCTACAGCGAGAGTGAACGTCTGACAGCGAGAAGGGAAAAAGATTGAGGCCGTTGGCCGTAAAGACGGCTTCGATGTTGAGCGGCATTTCCCCGGCGAGGAGCTGAGCGGAGAAAATAGCCTTTTCCGCTAGGGTGTCAACGACGTAGTTCCAGTCTTCGTCTGTAAACGGATCAATCCAAATAGAGAGCGTATAGGGTTCAGGCGCTGTGCCCTGCACTTTGGCCGACACTTTCGCACCGGCAAAATCCAGGCTGAGAATGTGACCTTCTCTGGCATAGCGTCGTCCCCGCTCTAGGCGCTTTTTGAAGCGATAGGCGTTGAGCAGATCTACCCACTGCTGCACCCACCAGGCTTCTTCCTCCATGTTGTACTCAGCGGCGGGGGTTGATCGATAGCTGGTCATAGTCGTCGTTTGCTAAGTTACACAGTTCAAAATTTGGGACACTAGGGGCCGTCAGGATCCTATCTCGACCCCTAGA
>JAAHIC010000363.1 GCA_010671965.1 Leptolyngbya sp. SIO4C5 | reverse complement strand
TTGCCCGACAGAAGAACAGCTCTGAAGCTTGGCTGAATTTCAGAACTCAAGCAATTTGCGTAGATATAGTTAACTGAATTCAGCCAAGCTTCAGAGCTGTTCTTCTGTCGGGCAAACGTAGATAAAAACGATACTGCAGGGTACGGTCAAGTACAGGCCTGATACACCATTCTGTAGATCTTTGTGCATTACCCGTTTTTGATATTTCAGTACAGCTCCAGCGCAGCTGTACAAAGGGTTATTGCTTGTAAGTTTATATGCTCTAAATAATGATATTTTCTAATACCAAAATTTATTTTCTCATTGCCGATAGCAGTTGGTCGTCACTGTTTCTTCGCTAAATCTTTTATTTCTGGAAATATACCCAAGTTTGGGATGAACATCACAGAATCATTAAGATTAATACCTGCATTTTAGTTGAAATTACCGCTATTCAGACAACATAAGCCTGGGAAAAATAGTAACAAGAAACACATTTTAGCTAGACCTTGCTCAGCTCTATTCTCAGAATATCTAACAAATTTAGGTAGTTTTTGAGGCTGATTACTGCAAGGAAAATAGCTAATTCTTCAATTCTATTTTTGATTGCACTTAGAACTCTATTCTCTATTTGCAATCGCCACAGCTCAGTCTTTGTTTTCAGTTGAAGTACTTACAGCTTTTCATGAAAAACCAATCTAATCCTCTTGAAAACATCCTCCTAGAGGGCAGCCTTTTTAGCGACATTTTGATTGGACAGATGGATGATGACATCATTTATGGCCTAGCCGGCGATGATGCCTGGCTCAGCGGCGAAGCGGGTTTTGATTTAATTGCTGGAGATGCTGGGGATGATATTCTCTTTGGTGGAGATGACAACGACCTGCTACACGGTGATTTTGCAGCAGGCAGCGGCTGGACGCTAGAGCCAGATGGCAGCTACAGTTACACACCAAGCCTATTTAAGCTGTCCGCTAGTTCTGACGAAGCAGTTTTTTCTTCCTTCTCGGTCCAGGCTGCAGAAAGCTACAATGACTTGCTTCTCGGTGGCGCTGGTCACGATGTCTTGTTGGGCAGTTGGGGGCACGATGCCCTTTTTGGCGGCAGTGGTAATGATATTCTCAACGGCGGCATAGGCAACGATTTTTGGTTGGCTGGTGGACTGGGAGATGATGTCATTAACGGTGATGCCGGTCATGATATTTTAGAGGGCGGTCAGGGCAACGATGTCCTTAATGGCGGCGCAGATAACGACATCCTGACGGGTGAAGCTGATCAAGACCGGCTTTATGGCGGTGATGGACATGACATTGCAGACGGCGGTGACGGCGACGATCTGGTTGACGGCGGTGATGGACATGATCAACTGCTGGGCGGCAAAGGAGACGATAAACTGCTTGGTGGTGGCGGTAACGACACTTTAGACGGCGGTGATGGGGACGATATTCTGATTGGGGGAGCCGGTGATGACTACTGGATCAGCGGCGGTGCCGGTAATGACGCTCTGTATGGCGAAGCTGGCCATGACGTAATGCATGGGGGCAGCGGCAACGACATCCTCTATGGTGGCCGAGATGACGATACGCTGCTCGGCGGTGATGGGACCGACAAAATTTATGGCGGCGAGGGCATTGATCACATTGATGGCGGTGCCGCTGCAGATCAGATTGAAGGAAATGCTGATAACGATGATATTCATGGCGGCGATGGTGACGATACGATCGCAGGAGGCAGCGGCCATGACAGCCTTTTTGGAGATGCCGGCGCAGATGTGGTTACCGGTGGTGATGGGCATGACTACCTCAGCGGGGGAGAAGGCCATGATCAGCTCGAAGGTAATGCCGGTATGGACACGATCGAAGGGGGAGCCGGTGCTGATTTAATTCGTGGCGGTAGCGGCGACGATGGCTGGCTGTTTGGCGGTACTGGTGCTGACAGAATTCTAGGAGACGAGGGGAATGATGTGCTTTCAGGAGGAGCCGACGATGATTGGCTAGAAGGCAACATAGGCAATGACGTCCTCATGGGTGATGCCGGAGACGATATCTTAATCGGCGGTGCCGGAGACGATTACTGGCTTGATGGTGGAGTTGGTAACGACCAGATTGAAGCAGGTAGCGGTCATGACGTTGCGGCTGGTGGCGAAGGCGAGGATGTCATTTTGGGGGGTGAGGGTAACGACACCCTTCTAGGCAACAGCGGTAGTGACCAACTGTTCGGCGATAGCGGCAGCGATATTTTAGATGGTGGTGACGGAGATGACTATCTCAGCGGAGATAGTCAAGCAGACACGCTCAAGGGTGGTGACGGCAACGATACCCTTGAGGGAGGCGACGATCATGACGTTTTAGAGGGCGGAGCCGATCAAGATTTGCTTTATGGTCAAGCAGGGAACGATGCTCTGTTTGGCGATGCGGGTCAGGATGTTCTCTTTGGCGGCGATGGTGACGACTATCTCAGCGGCGGGACTGGCGACGATTCATTGATCGGCGGGGCTGGAATTGATGTTTTGGAAGGGGGTGACGGCAGCGATCGCCTTGACGGTGACAGTGGCAATGATGCCTGGCTAGCTGGCGGGGCCGGAGATGATGCGGTAGCTGGTGGCGACGGAGATGATGTCATCAGCGGCGGTGATGGAGCCGATCAGCTCACTGGCGGTAACGGCAACGACACTGTTTTCTTTGACGCTGCCGACACGGTTGTTCAGGGAGGCGCAGGCTACGATGTGGCCTTGGTAGAAACGGCTGATGATGCCAATCTCGATTTAGGAGCCAACAGCTTTAACGAAGCTCATGGTAATGCTGGTAACGACACGTTTACCCATACTGACGGCTTAGCGGCTCCCAGCAGTGAAAGCGTCTCAATGTTTGGACATGACGGTGACGACTCGCTAACAGGCGGTTCGGGAAACGACTACTTCGAGGCCGGTGAAGGTAATGACAAGGTTGCAGCGGGTGCCGGGGATGATCATGCCGTTGGCGGCGATGGCGCTGATGAACTACTGGGAGAAGCCGGACATGACTATTTAGAAGGCAAAGCGGGTGCGGATATCTTAGTTGGCGCTGAGGGGAACGATACGCTGAGCGGTGGCAGTGATGCAGACTCTCTTCTGGGCGGGGCCGGTGACGACACGCTGCTGTTTGATGCCGCAGACATAATAGTTGCAGGTGGAGCCGGTTACGATGTTGCCCTAGCCCAGGGCGAAGTCGGTGTCACGCTAGATCTGGGGGCCAGCCAAATTGAGCGGGCAGTAGGTACCGAAGCAGCGGACGTATTGACTAACACTGGCGATACTAGCGTAGAAATTTACGCAGGGGGCGGCGACGATATCATCGCTGGCGGTACAGGTCACGAGATCCTAGAGGGAGGTGCTGGAGATGATGCGATCGCAGCTAACTCAGGCAACGACATTTTGACAGGTGGTGATGGCAATGACTGGCTGCAAGGAGAGACTGGCAATGACACGCTTATCGGCGGTCAGGGAGCTGATCGTTTAGAAGGGGGGGCCGGCAACGATACACTCCGATTTGATGCTGCCGATATGCTTGATGGAGGCAGTGGTTATGATGCTGGTATCTATCTAGGCGTTACAGGCATTACTCTCAACCTGGATACCGTTGCTCTTGAGGAAATTCAAGGCAACCTTGGTGCTGATACCTTTACCTCTTCTACTGGACAAGCTGTAAAGATGTTCGGTCATGGAGGAGACGATCGCCTACAAAGTGGTGACGGTAACGACCAGCTTTTTGGTGGGGATGGTAACGACGTCATAATCACGACTGGCGGAGATAACTATGTTGAAGCTGGCCAGGGAAATGATCAAATAACGACTGGCAGCGGTCACGATACGTTGGTTGGTAACGAAGGCAACGATACTCTAAACGCGGGTGCTGGTCACGACGTATTAGATGGCGGTGTCGGCAACGACAGTCTCGTCGCGGGCAGCGGCAACGATCAGCTCCAAGGCGGCGATGGCATAGATAGCCTCTACGGCGGTAACGGTCACGATACACTCTTTGGCGGTCTTGGGGACGATAGACTTTTTGGTGGTAGCGGCCACGATAGCCTATACGCGGATGCCGGCAATGATTGGCTAGAGGGCGGCGACGGTCACGATAATCTTTTTGGTAGCCGCGATAATAATCAAATTTATGGTGGCACAGGGCGGGATAAGCTCTACGGCGTTGCTGGCAGCAACCAGCTTTTTGGGGGTGAAGATAACGATAAAGTCTTTGGCGGTAGCGGCAACGATCGGCTTTTTGGCGATAGCGGTGACGATCAGCTCTATGCCTCTGCTGGAAACGACTGGCTAGAGGGCGGATCAGGTAACGATGAGCTGTTAGGTCAGTCAGGCAATGATGTGCTGCTAGGAGATAATGGCAATGACGTTTTACAGGGTACAGAACAGGGCACTGGTGAAATAGACAGTTTGACAGGCGGCCAAGGAGCTGACTATTTTGTGCTGGGTAAAGCGGGCCAGATCTTTTATGACGATGGCAATGATTTGCTACCAGGACTTGCAGATTATGCCCTGATTACAGATTTTGACTCCTCAGCAGATGTCATTCAGCTTAGTGGCATAGCAGAGGATTACGTGCTGGGAATTACGGCTGCTGGAACTCAGATTTACAGAGATAGTGATGGTTCTCAAGGCGTTAGTACCTCAGATGAGCTAATTGGTATTCTAGAAGGTATTTCAGAGATTACTTTGGCTCATAGTGCCTTCAAATTTGTTTAGAGGCTGTATGAAAAGTCAAAACTGATGTAGAAAAGCTCACACGGATAAGCTGAAGTTGAACAGTCACAGCACCGTGAGAGCTATGAGTAAGGCATACACAAGCAACCTGACGCGGGAACAGCTTGAGCTGATAGAGCCTTTGATTCTGCCAGCCAAGCCCGCGGGCCGGCCTCGCTCAGTCGATATGTGGGCCATCGTCAACGTGTGAAATGTCAGTTACCTCTTTGGCCCACGAGATACGCAATAAGGTTCAGATTATTACAGCAGGTCTAGGTTTCGAGCTTCTGAGCCAATCCAGCACGACTGAGGAAATTCCAAACCATGTAACCTGTCAATGAGCAGCTATGAGTGGTTGCACTTCGATTCCATCGTTGTGCCCAAGTTAAGCGACGGTGTGCTCGCTGGTCACGGGGCATAAACGGTGACTTTGAGGGCGTCATTGTTGGGAATACATCAATCGGTTCAATCACGATCTGGAGACGGTTGCCAATCCCATTCGCCGCGCGGTGCGGATGACGCGGCAGGCGATTTCGCCTCGATTGGCAATCAGCAGTCGGTGCACGGGAGCTGTGGCCTTCCATTCGGCTTCAAGAACGCCGGGCCTG
>JAAHIC010000362.1 GCA_010671965.1 Leptolyngbya sp. SIO4C5 | reverse complement strand
TTGAAAACGTCAGCGAAATTCAAAGTGCTTCGTACACCGGCTTTTCGATTATCAATGTGGAATTTACCTCCGAGGCCGATCCCGATCAGGCGGTGCAGGCGCTGCGGCAAGCCGTCTCTCAGGCTGAATCAGAGCTGCCAGAAGATGCTGACCAGCCAGTGGTGGAGCAGGTTTCAGTCAACGACGCGCCTATTTTGACCCTGGCCCTCTTCGGCGATATTGATCCCACCGTTATTTCCCAGGCGGCAGAGGGCATTCAAGATCGCCTAGAGCAGGTTGCCGGAGTGAGTGAAGTCAATCTGGGCGGTGCCCGCCAGGAAGTGGTCAGCGTCCAGATGAATCCGTTTCGCCTCGCGGCCCTCGGCATTTCACCCACCACCGTTGCCAGTGAGATCCGCACTGCTAACCGCGATGTTCCCCTAGCTGAAATTGAGAGCGACGTCATTGGCTCTCAGGTGCGTTTCTACGGGCGCTTCCGCACCCTGGAAGACCTGAGGCAGCTACCCATTGCTCGCCTAGAGGGGCGCGTGGTGCGCTTAGAAGAGCTGGCGACGGTGCAGCGACAGCTAGAGTCAGAAGAGACTCGCGCTTTTATCAGCACTCAGGGAGAACCCTATCAGCCAGTGGTCAGCGTCGGTATTAAAAAGGTGCCGGGGCAAGATTCGATTGAAGTGATCGATCGCGTCCTGACCACGATGGCGCAAATTCAGCAAACTCCCAACGACTGGCCCAGCGGCCTGGAGTACAGCATCATTGCCAATGAGGCTGACATTATCTGGGAGCAGCTAGGCAATCTGTTTGTCAATGCGCTGCAGGCAATGGCGGCGGTATTCGTGATCTTGTTTATCGCGCTGTCCTGGCGAGAAGCGCTGATTGCCGGACTCTCTATTCCCCTAACCTTTTTGGGCGCAATGGCAGTGCTGTGGCTGACGGGGCAAACCCTCAACAACATGGTGCTGATCGGCATGGTGCTGGCCTTAGGCATCCTGGTGGACGTGTTTATCTTGATGATGGAGGGGATGCATGAGTTTATCTTTGTCCAGGGTCTGTCCTTTAACCAGGCCGCGCTGAAGACGGTCAGCACTTATGCGCCTCCAGCCTTTGCCGGACAGCTCACCACCATTTTGGCCCTGATGCCGCTGCTGGCTATTAGCGGTACTCTGGGCAAGTTTATTCAGCTCTTGCCCTACACGGCGATTATTTGTTTGGTGCTGAGCTTTGCGATCGCCATTCTGATTGATATTCCCCTCTCTCGCTATCTGCTAGCCCAGGTTAAAGGGAGTGAAAAAACATCTCGCATCGATCGCCTCAGCGAAGTCGCCTCTCAGCGCTGGCAGCATTGGAGCCTTAAGCACACTGTCCGCACCAAACAGACTGCTTGGGCCTGGGTATTGGGCACCCTGGCTCTATTTGTCTGCGTCATGGCCTCCTTCAGCCAGATCCCGGTTGAATTTTTTCCTCAAGGGGATCAGCGCAATTTCAGCGTCAATATAGAGCTGCCGCCCACCACTACCCTAAACGTCTCGCAGCGGGTAGCTGATGACTTAGGCGAAATTCTGCAGGCAAAAGACTATCTCGACAGCGTTATTAAATACGTTGGACAGCGCAGCAACTTAGTCGCCTCTGGTGAGCTACAGCCCAGCGAGGGCAGCTATCTGGTCGGATTTTCGGCTACTTTTTTACCCGAAGACGAGCGCGATCAGCTCTCATTTGAGTATCTCGATGATTTGAGAGATGAGCTGGAAGCCGCCGTCAACCAGTATCCTGGAGCTACCCTAATACTCAATGCTCAGCAGGCAGCTCAAAGCGGCGATCCGATTCAGGTGGAGCTAACCGGCAGCAATCTGAGCCAACTGCGACAAATCTCCCAGGAAGTACAAAATGCCTTGCGCCAGATTCCGGGGGCTACGGATGTGCGAGACAGCTTAGGAGCGCTGCAGGAAGATCTGCGGCTGATTCCTAAACGAGAGGAACTGTCGTTCTATAATCTCAGCGCCGATGAACTCTCGGCTCAGGCCCAGTACTATACGCGGGCGATTGATGTGGGAGACTATGCCCTAGGCGGCGACCAAGAAGACCTAGAAATTCGCCTCAGTACGGCATGGCCTTCTCGCAATGGCCGCGTCGGTGGCCCGACGCGCCGCGATGAGCTGCTCGCTGCCCGCTTCTTTACCAACAACCCTGATGAAGCGGTCGTTTCTGCCGGAGCCGTAGTCGATGCCGTCCAGGCAGAAGCTCCCCTATCTATTGTCCGTCGGGGGGGAGCGCGAACGGCCACGGTGCTTGCTAAAAACACTAACCGCACAGTGGGGGAAATTTTGGCAGACCTAGAACCCCGATTAGAAGAGATGCAGCCGTCTTGGCCCCAGGGGTATGACTACAGCTTCGGCGGTGAAACTGAAGATCAGGCGGAGACTTTTGGCTCGGCGGGTCAGGCGCTGGGGCTAGCTGTCTTTCTAGTGTTTGCCGTGCTGGTGCTGCAGCTGGGTTCTTTTCGCCAGCCGTTCATCATTTTGCTGGCCATTCCCTTTGCCCTGATCGGTACCGTAGGCGGCTTTTTCCTAGTGGGCATCCCATTTTCCTTCTCGGCCTTCATCGGTATCATCGCTCTAGTAGGAATTGTGGTGAATGATGCCATCGTCATGGTCGATACGATGAATAGCTATCAGCAAGCGGGAATGAAGGTGAAACAGGCGGCGGCGCGGGGCGTGAGCGATCGCCTGCGCCCGGTTCTGACCACCAGCATCACCACTATTATCGGCCTAATTCCCCTGGCCCTGAGCGACCCTACCTGGATGCCTTTGTGCAGCGCTATTATCTTCGGCCTGGTAGCGGCAACGCTGATTGCCCTAATTGTCGTGCCCTGCCTCTACCTGCTGCTCACCCCCAAAACCGCACCACAGTCTTCCTAAAGGCCGTAGAACATTTTGCGGTCTGGGGTTTCATCCCCTTCTTGTCGCTACTGCAGGGGCTTTTGCCACCGCAGCAGCAAGGCCAGCAGAATGACAGGCAGCCCTGCTCCCAAGCAGAGGAGTCCCTGCGTCCAGCTAAGGGCGACGGTACTAAACAGGCGATTAAAAATGCCCAACTGGCTAAACAGCACCTGCAACCCCACCACACAGCCAATGCCGATGGCAGGAGCATAGGCCAGGGGGTCGGGCTTACCCTGCATTTTGCTCCAGAGAGACGGCATGAACCGACTGATACACAGGAGATAGAAAATCTCGGCAGACACCAAGGTCTGTACCGCCATCGTCCGGGCTAGGGCCGTGTCCGCCGTGTGCCCCATCATCCACTCAAACATGCCAAAGGTAATGGCCCAGTTGAATAGGGAAATAATGCCGATGCGCCAGAGAATATCGCCCGTCAGGAGGGGCTGATTCGGCGGACGGGGCGGCTTTTGCATGATGCCCTGGGGTCTAGGCTCAAAGGCGAGGGGAATAGACAGGGAACTGGAGCTGACCATATTCACCCAGAGAATTTGGAGCGGCAGGATGGGCAAGGCTGTGCCTAGCAGCACGCTAGCAAGGATGGTCAGCAGTTCACCGCCGTTGACGGGCAGGACAAAGGCGATCGCTTTTTTCAGGTTCAAATAAACGGTGCGTCCCTCTTCCACCGCTGCTTCGATGGATGCAAAGTTATCGTCGGTGAGAATGATATCTGAGGCTTCTTTCGCCACTTCGGTTCCCATCTCGCCCATAGCAATACCAATATCCGCCTGTTTCAGGGCGGGGGCATCGTTGACGCCATCCCCAGTCATCGCGACTACGTGGCCTTTGGCTTGGAGGGCTTCAATCAGCCGCAGCTTTTGTTCAGGAGCGACGCGGGCAAAGACGACGGTGTCTTCCACCGCATTTTTGATAGCTTCTTTGCCCCTGTCGTGCAGGTCTTTGCCAGAGAGGGCGGCAGCCTGCTCTGACCGACTGAGGTGCATCATCTGGGCGATCGCTCTGGCCGTCACAGCATGATCTCCTGTCACCATCTTTACCTGAATGCCGGCTTCCTGACAGGCCGCCACCGCTCGCATCGCTTCCTGGCGGGGCGGGTCAATCATCCCCAACAAACCCAAAAAAGTCAGACCCGATGCCGTATCCTGCCGCTCTAGGGTATCGGTGTCTGTCAACTTCTGAGCGAAGGCCAGCACCCGCAGGCCCTTTGCCGCAAAAGATTCTGCAATCTGTTCGATTTCCGCCTGATTCAGATTGGTAGTTTTCCCTTGGGCGTTTTGAGCTTTGTTACATCGGCTCAAAATCGCTTCGGCTGAGCCTTTAACGTAAATAACGCGCCCTTGTTCTCTCCCCTCGTTGAGCGTTGCCATGTACTGATGCTCCGACTCAAAAGGAATCACATCCCGCCGGGGCTGGGCTGGCTCTAGCTCGTCACGCCGCAGGCCAGCTTTGTGACCCACCACCATCAGGGATCCCTCAGTGGGGTCGCCATCGATGGTAGGCTGTCCTGCTTCCTCCGTCAGGGCAGAGGCGTTGCACAGCACCCCGCATTGCAGGCAGTCTCGCAGAGTGGGGGCTTGATCTAGTTTCACCGGCTGCTCATCCTGCAAAATGTCGCCTTCAGTGCTGTAGCCACTGCCGCTGACGCGATAGAACTGCTCCCCGGCATAGATCTGTTCCACCGTCATCTGGTTTTCGGTGAGGGTGCCCGTTTTGTCAGAGCAAATCACCGTGGCGCTGCCCAGGGTTTCCACCGCTGGTAGTTTACGGATGATGGCATGGCGATCGGCCATGCGGGAGACACCAATGGCTAAAATAATCGTCACCAGGGGCGGCAACTCTTCTGGAATACCGCTCACCGCTAGGGCTACCGCCGTTTGAAACATCTCAATCCAGGATTCGCCGCGTCCTAAACCGATGGCAAACGTCAAGGCTGCTAGCCCCAGAATGACATAGAGCAGCCGCCAGCTAAACCGCTCAATCTTCCGGGTCAGCGGGGTAGTGAGGTTAGTCCTTTGCTGCACCATTTCGGAGATCTGACCAGTTTCGGTCGCTTCCCCAATGGCAATCACTAGGCCGCGTCCTTGCCCAGAAGTCACAATCGTACCCGCAAAAGCTAGATTGGTGCGATCGGCCAGTTGGGTATCCGCGTCAAGGGGGTCAATGTGCTTGTCTACGGGCACCGACTCACCTGTCAAAGCGGATTCATCAATATGCAGATTTTTGGCTGCAATCAGGCGCAGGTCAGCCGGCACTTTGTCCCCCGCCTCTAGGCGTACCAGATCTCCTGGCACTAGCTGATCGGCTGGCAATTGCTGCGGTTTGCCCCCCCGGATCACGGTCGCTTCCGTCACAATAGACTCGGCTAGGGCTTTGATGGCCTGCTCAGCCAAAAATCA
>JAAHIC010000361.1 GCA_010671965.1 Leptolyngbya sp. SIO4C5 | reverse complement strand
AGAAGGCGCATATTCTAAAAGCGGAATGGTCACGGTTTTTATCCCTCTTTCTTAAGCAAAAGTACTTAATGGATCAGGATAAAGAGGAGATATGACCGTTGGGGTGACTGCTTAAAGCAAATCAAAGATTGACAATATTTCTAAAAAATTGTCTCAGTTTTTACAGTTTTCCTTCCCAAAAAGAATACTTGTTGGCTTGGCGACGGCAGGGAGGCCAACTGCTGAGTTCTGCATCGGTGAGCGTAGTTGGCGGCGGCGGCAGCGCTAAGCCTAGACAGAGATGCGACAAGACCTGTCGGAATGGCGGATCGTGTCCCGGTAAACCTACCTGCGCGTGGGCATATTCATGCACAACTGCCGCTTGCCAATCGGCGGGGGCAATTTGTCCCACATCAATCAGCAAGGTTACGGGCTGTACCTGGAGATTGCAGAGGGCGTCAATGCCGTAGCGTTCTGCAATAGGCGCGGCTAGCACTTCTGCCAAAAGCTGCTGACCGGGCTGGAAGCAATCCTGACAGGCCGCTAGAAACTGTCGTAGCTGAGCGTTCACCCGCTCAACGTGCAGACCGATCCAGCGGTTAATCTGCAGTCGCCGCGACATTTCCTCCGGTAGCTGGATCATATCCGGCGCGATCGCCAGTTGCCGCAGCCGCTGCAGGTAGTCTGAACCCATCAGAACCGGATCGACCTCACCAGCCCCAGATGGAGTGGAACTGGGCGGCGGGGCTGGCTGGCTGGGATTCAACATGGGCACTCTCGGCAGCATCATCGGTTAGGCGAGTTTCAGCGCAGAAAGAAGCGGTGCTGAAGCCGCCAAAGCGCTGTACGGTGCTGGTGCGAATGCGCAGGTTGGGATTGGGAAACCAGAAGCGCTCAATTGAGCTAGTGGCTTCGTAGTCAGTAATTAAGTTGAGGCCGCCCTGATCGTCCACCTGAAAGTAACCGACTACGGGCATTTTTTCAGCGTAGCCCACATCGCGCAAAAGCTTGCCCTGATTGGGATTGCCATCGTCGGGAACGAGGGCAAAAATGGTAGCGCCCCGGTGACCGTCTTTGTCTTGATCCCAGGCCATTGAGCCTTGCCACTGAACCGAACCACCGCCAATAGCCAGGTTGGGATCAATCTGGTGAAGCTGGCAAATCTCCGCCAGCCTGGGATCGCCCGCTTCTATGGCACTGGCTTGAATCTCCAGTTCTCCCAGTTCGGCCCGCCGAAACGGCAGGTGATGGGTGGTTCGCTGCGATCGCCAGCGCCCTTCACTCAGCCGAAAAAAGTCCATTGCCTCCATGCGTTTTCGCTCCTGAGAATCGTGTTACTTCAGGTTAAGCTGAATTGATCATCTTCTATAGTTTGCCGTAAATCTGCCGGGGTGTTGCAGTTAAACAAGAGACGGCGATCCCAGCCTTCGATCGGTTCAACCGTTTGATGGCTGAGCCAGCGCTGAAAAGAGCGTCCGCTCATCGCAAAAAAACGTTCTAGATCAGGCAGGCTCTGACGGCGATAGAAGCCACACAGAGGTTCCCAGCCCTTCGGCTGACGGGGCAATAGGGCGACCGTACCGGGCGGCACCTGCGGTAAGCGCTCTGCCCACTGCTGCAAGATGTCGGCCCGCAAGTTGGGCAGGTCGCAGGCTAGCAGCAGTACCCAGTCTGCCTCTACCTGACGCAGCCCTTGAATGAAGCCCACCATAGGCCCGTGAGAGATTTCGGGAAAAGGATCTTCGGTGTTGACTGGAGTTTCTGCCACCCAGCGGCACCCCTGCGGCAGCACAGACCGATAGCGATCGCCCCAGGGCGTGACCACATAGATCGGGTCAGCTAGGCTGTGGGCCACCTGATAAATGCGCTGCAGCAAGGGCTGACCGTCAAGCTGCAGCAGCGCTTTGTCCGTTCCCATACGGGTACTGTTCCCGCCGGCTAAAATGATGGCGGCCAGTGAGGTCATCGTCTTTGGGGTACTTTTTTAGGGGCAGGCGGCGGCGCGGGTTTGGGGGTCTGGGTTTCGGCCCAGTGCGTGCCTTTGAGGAAGTAAATCAGAACGGTCACAGCCGCTAGCAGCATATAAAAGATGCGGATGCCCCAGCCAGCGAGGCGAAAGACGCGGGAGAAGACTCCCGGTTCTACGCCGCTAAAGCGCGTCAGCTCCGATCGCACCCATTTCTCTTCGGCTGCGAGGTTTTTGAGATCGTCGGCGTCGGTGGGCAGGACGGGCACCTGGGTGGTATAGCGATAAAAGCCCCAAAACCCGCGATCGCCAACCTGCGTCATTAGCAGGTCGTTAGTTAGGTTCTCAGCCGCTGCCAAAGAGATGTCTGAGCGATCGGCAATTCTTTGAATCCAGAGATGCTGGCGGGTGACATAGCTAGCGCTGAAAACGCCTGCCGCTAGGATAAAGACAAGCAGCATGATGCCCACTTTGGGCGCAACGCCTCTGAGCTTAGGCAGAAAGATCGTAGCCGCACCCAGCCCTAGACCCAGCAGGGCAAAAACGACGATATTGGAGAGTTCAACAATCTCTAAACTTTTGAGCAATCCCCCGATCCAGGGCACTGAATAGATATAGCGTTCAGCCGCCCAGGCGATCGCCACCTTCACCCCGGCTAGCAAGAGCGGTAGCGCTAGCAGACACAGCAGGAAAAGGGCGATATTTTTAATCTGAGAAGACCGCATGGTTTATGAGGAGTCTTGTCCTCAGCAAAGGGTTAGCTGCTAGAAACTAGCTGACGAGTCTGATAGTAGCCCTAGCCGCAGTCGGCTGCTCTAAAATATAGCGCACTGTTACATTTGCTTGAGGATTTTGGCGCTGAGTCCTGGGCTGTAGCCGCCCTTGCAAAAAGCTAGGCTGCAGGCCACACGACCCTGGCTCAACAGAGCCGTAGACCCTGTGTGATACGCCACAAATCTCTCTCAATGTATAGTCCTACGGCGTATCCAGCAGGCTGATTTTTTCTGAGATTCTCCCACACGACTGAAGCATCTCCACAGCGCGATCGCCATTATGAAAGCGTACTGCCAGGGCTGAACTGGCTAACAAGAAATAGGGAGAGACTTTATTATGTACGTCGGTGAAACTCAACGAGCAATTGGGCTGTTTAGCGATCGCGCTGTGGCCGAAGCCGCCTTAACCAAGCTACGGGATGCGGGCTTCAACATGGACAAAATTTCAGTTGTGACCAACCGAGACCGCGCCACCTCTATGGCCGGAACCGAGGTCAAAGGCAAAGACGAGCAGGCCAAGGGCGGCGCTAAAGCGGGAGCTGTCGCCGGTACCGCCACGGGCGGCATTATGGGTCTAGTAGGCAGCTTGGGCGTCCTAGCGATTCCAGGAGTTGGCCCAGCTCTAGAACTAGGCGTGGTCTTAGCCAATACGCTGCTGGGTGCAGGCATCGGTGCGGCTGGCGGCGGTCTGCTGGGCGCACTGATCGGCTGGGGCGTTCCCGAAGAAAAAGCCAAATACTACAATGAACGGGTGGAAGCGGGTGAGTACCTCGTCATGGCGGAAGGTACGCCAGAAGAGATTCAAATGGCCGAGGCAATTTTAGAAGAAAACCGGGTGCAAAGCTGGTATCGCTACACGCCCCAAAGAAGTAGTCTGTAGTTTTTTCAGTGACTTAGTGAATTAAAGTTGGGCGTACGGCAACGTGCGCCTTTTTTAATAGGTGAGCGTCCTTTTAAGTCCCCAGCAACAATTCGTGTGCTCTCAAATTTCGTATGTCTTTATACAAAGAAGCCGCAATAGTCGGGAAAACTATGTCTAAATCCATATGTAGCGACTGCTATAGCAGCTAGTAAGGCTGAAAATCCTAGCCCCGCTCAACGGGCATTTGCTGCAGGCCAAGCGTTTTACCTTTGGATGGATGTTCCCTGGATCGTGATTTGGTTTGGAGTGCAGAAATGAGACGTCGTAAAACCTGGGCTTTGATGCTGAGCGGCCTAATGATATTTCCCTTAGGATGCGGAATCATACCCGTGGCCTCTTTACCAGAGAGCCGTGACCCGGCTCAAGATGCGGCCTTAAAAAAACCGCAAGCCAGCCAGAAGATTGACATTATTGGGGCCAGTACGCCCTATCCTGCTATCAAATTACTGGCCTCAGCCTACCAGTCAAAGGTCAGCGATATCCAAATAACGTTTCTGGATTCTAGTCAGTCAAGCGGCGGCATTGCTGGGGTTAAAGCAGGCTTGGCGGAAATTGGTACTGTTACCCGCCCGCCCAAATCAACAGAAGCCGACGACAACTTAGTGCATCTTGAAATTGCTAGAGACGCCTTGCTTATTGCCACTCATCCCAGTGTTGAAGGCGTTGATGATTTAACTACCGCTACCCTACAGGCTATTTACAGCGGTGAGGTGACGAACTGGAAAATGCTAGGCGGCCCCGATGCTGAGATTGTTGTTTTAGATAGGGCAGAAGATACCTCAGCCAAACGCCTGCTACGTAAGCACTACTTGGGCCCAGATCTCAAAAATGCTCCTGGGGCCATTAGACTGCGCCGCGAATCAGATCTAATTGAAGCCCTACAAAATACGCCCTACAGCATTGGAACCGTCTCTTGGTCCAGGATTGCTGCTGGCCAACCGCCTGTGAAATCCATGAGTCTTGACGGCATTGCTCCCACAGCCGCGAACTTAGATGCAGGTAGATATGCTATGTATCGCACCTTGGGAATTGTTTGGTATGGAACACCGTCCGAAACGACCCAAGGTTTCATTGATTTTATTTCTAGCGAGACGGGGGCAGACATCTTGCAGCAAGCTGGCTTTGCTCCGGCCTTAACAAATTAGGTCCATAAATTGGCAAATGGAAATTGTCTATTACAACCATTGTGATCAATCTTCGCTACTCGAAACTCCCCTTAGCGGGTAAAATCCTACTCCCGATACTGTCTGTTTTTCTCGGCATGTGGACGGTGGGAACGGTTGCGGTAGGCTACTTTGAGACTAGCAAGCAGTCGAATGATTTAGAAAGAGAAACCCGGAATGCTGCAGTTCAAATAGCCAAAGAGATTGACGCAGCCCAAGAACTTCTGAGCTTTAAAGCAAAATCAATTACTGACATTGCTCCCCTATCAGAAGCCGTAGCGGCTCAGGATGAACAAGCCTTATTAAAAATTCTGCTACCGCTCAGATCAGATCTCAAATTAGATCTGGTCAAAATTTTTGATCGCGAGGGTATCGTTCTATCTGATTTGAGAAGCACTGTTTTGGGTTCAGCCCAGCTTCAGGACTCAGAAGTGATGGAATTTGCTCGCCAAGAGCTACTGGTGAACAGTCTGGTGGTCACGGCAGATGGAGCAATGCCCTTGCTGATCAAGACCCTATCAGTGACGTCCCCCTGGCGGGACGTCACTGATAGGGTCTTGA
>JAAHIC010000360.1 GCA_010671965.1 Leptolyngbya sp. SIO4C5 | reverse complement strand
GTACTTGCCCAAACAATCTTCTTTGCAGTGTCTGCGTGAAAAGAACCGAAAACTACGACAAACGCTTTCCTCATCAGAACCGAAAGATTTCTTTCTCCAATGTTATCTGACCTAAAAGCCGATCGCCACTGAGTTGACGCGATCGCTTAAATACGGTAATGTCTCTAGCTAATGCAGAAACGCGCATTTTTCGTAGCTTCTGCATGGCTCGTCCAAAAACTAGCTGCGCGGCCCGAAGTTGGTAGCAACAACTCCGAACCGCTAACCCACCAGACTGATTAGGCCAGTCGGCAGGCTGAGAGGCATTTTAGCAGTTTCCTTAGCCGCCCTGACTCGCTTTGCGCTGGTTTGGGGCGGCTTGTTTTTGGGTTTATTGGCTCGCTGTGGTGCTCTAGACGGGGTTATCTCCGTTTGAGCGATCGCAGCGGGCACTTTTTGCCCATCCCAAAAACAGGAAAAACTGATGTTGCAACACTCCAACAGCGTTCAAACTGCTCTCACCGAGTCAGTTCCATCCGCCAGCACCGACCCCCAGCCCATTCGCCATATCCTCATCGGCCCGCCGCCTTTAGTGAAGCGCACTATTCACCAGCTCCACCAGGCTCGCTATGCCGAAACCTTTCGCTGGACGCACCCAATTGACATTCCCGACAACCGCGCCATCCTCACCACCGATCCCGACGAAGTGATGTGCCTGCTGGTCAAGCTGGTGCGGCTGGCATAGACCAGTAGAGGGCGATCGCAGCAGTTAGAACATATTGCCCGCTGCCGCACCGTCAAAGTAGGGCGGGCATTGCCCGCCTACCCGTGTCTAGCCCTGCAGCTTCACAGCCGTTCCCGTCGCCGTAATCAGCATCAGCACTCCCGTCTCATCCATATTGATAGTGTCCGTCGTCACCCGCACGCCAATGACCGCATCCGCTCCCAGACGAGCGGCCCGCTGCTCAATTTCCTCTAACGCTTCTCGCTGGCCCCGCTCAAAAACGCGCTCGTAGGCTCCGGTGCGGCCACCAATAATGTCGCGAATGCCCGCAAAAAAATCTCGCAGCGCGTTGCTGCCATAGACCACTTCTGCCGTCACCACACCCCGGTAATCGCTGATAACTTTTCCTTGGAGAACATCGGTTGTTGTTACAATCATTTATTGATCCCCAGACATAACTTAATAAAACTTGGCGAAGAAGCCTTTTGCGGCTAACTTTCGTCCCTCATCCCTGTTGAACCTTCGGAGGATAACCCGTGTATAGGCGTATTCTAATTGCCGCGACTCTGCTAGAGATTAGCTGTTTCCCCCTTGTTGCTCAGGCTGTTGATTTCCAGCCGCGTAGAACTGCACTAAATGAAGCGGTTCCAGAACTGCTGACCCAAAATAGCTCTAACGATGAGCGGGTAGGCGAACTCTTGCGGCAGGGACGCGATCGCCTAGATAAGCGGGACTATGCTGGCGCTATCTCATCCTATCAGCAGGCAGCGCAGCTAGAGCGCGATAATCCCCGGATTTATTCCGGAATTGGCTACATATATGTGCAGCAGGGCAACTATTCAGCCGCAGCTGAAGCTTACCGTCAGGCCATTAATTTAGACGGCAATAACAAGGCGTTTCGCTATGGTCTGGCCTATAGCTTGGTCAACGCTGAAGAACTCGAAGCTGCCGTTACTGCCTACAACGAAATCATTCGCTTAGATCCCAATGAAGTCGATGCCTACCTCGGTTTGGGCGGCGTTTTAATTCGCCTAGAAGACTATGACAGGGCCGCCGATGCCTATCGACGGCTGACAGGCATTTCGCCTAACAATGCGCAGGCCCTGGAAGCTTTAGGCAATCTCTACCTGCAGCAGGAGCAGTACCGCGAAGCCCGGCAGGTTTTTCAGCAGGTACAGCAGCTCTACCCTGACCGCAGCAGCCTGCACCTCAGTCTGGCAAATCTCTGGCTGATAGAAGACAATCAGGAGCAGGCACTCCAGTCGCTCAGACGAGCCGTGCAGCTTGACCCCAACAATGCCGAAGCTCAAGTCCAGCTAGCCGAGATTTTGAGCGATCGCGGTCAAGCTGAAGAAGCTTTTAGTCACTACCTGAGGGCGGCTGATGCTGATCCCGATATTGCCGTGGCCCAGGCGATGCTCGGTGAAACTTACCTGGCGAGAGAGCAGTATTTTCAGGCAGTGCTCGCTTATCGGCGTTTAGTCAGACTGCTACCCGCCGATCCGGGTGCTCACTATAACCTGGGTTTAGCCCTCTGGGGACAAGGCTTTGAACAGGAAGCCATTTCCTATGTGCGACAGGCCCAGTCGCTCTACCGCCAGCAAGACGATACCGCCAGCGTAGAGCGCACCGAGCAGCTTCTAGAAGTATGGGGAGTTGACAGCTAGAGCACTACGGCGGCTTCCAGCCGCTCTCCGGTGAGGCTAAAGGCTCGCGCTTCGGTAATGCGAACCGTGACGATTTGGCCCTTGAGAGCGGCAATATCCCCCGCAAAGAAAGCTAAGCGATTGCCTCGTGTCCGCCCCATCACCTGAGTCGGATCTTTAGGATTGGCCTCTTCTACCAGCACTTCTTCTAGTCGGCCCGCGTACCGCTGCGATCGCTCGGCAGCTTTGATCGAAACCAGGTGATTGAGACGCTGCAGGCGATCGCTTTTCACCTCCTCGCTAAGCTGATTTTCCCAGACGGCGGCAGGTGTTCCAGGTCGGGGGGAATAGGCAGCGGTGTTGAGCTGATCAAAGCCAATATCCTCTACCAGCTTCAGCGTATTTTCAAACTGGGCTTCGGTTTCGCCGGGGAAGCCGACAATGGCATCGGCGCTAATAGCGGCGTCGGGCATGTAGCGGCGCACCGTGTCGATAATGCGGCGATACTTCTCGTGGGTGTAGCCCCGACTCATAGCCTTCAGCACCTCGTTATCCCCTGACTGGAAGGGAATATGGAAGTGTTCGCAAACCTTGGGCAGTTCCGCACAGGCGCGAATCAGCCGCTCAGTGAAGTAGCGAGGATGGCTAGTAGCAAAGCGCAGCCGCTCAATTCCCGGCACGTCATGGACAAAGTACAGCAGGTCAGTCAGGGTATGTTGATGCCGTCCTTCTGGGGTAGTACCGGGTAGGTCCCGTCCGTAAGCGTCAATGTTTTGCCCTAGCAGCGTCACTTCCTTAAAGCCCTGCTGGCCCAGCTGCTCCATCTCCGCCCGAATCGTCTCTGGCGTCCGCGACTGCTCCACCCCGCGCACGTTGGGCACCACGCAGTAGGTACAGCGCTCATTGCAGCCGTAAATCACATTTACCCAGGCCGTCACCCGGCTGTCGCGGCGAGGCTTGGTAATGTCTTCCATGATGTGAACTGGCTCTGTCGCCACCACCTGATTGCCGTCAAACACCTGCTCTAGTAAATCTTGCAAACGATTGGCGTGCTGCGGCCCCATCACCAGATCTAGCTCCGGTACTCGTCGCAGCAGGGACTCGCCCTCCTGCTGGGCCACACACCCGGCCACAATCAGGGTCAGATCGGGCTGCTGGTGCTTACGCTTGGCCTGCCGTCCCAGGTAAGAATAGACCTTTTGCTCAGCGTTGTCGCGAATGGTGCAGGTGTTGTAGAGCACTACATCCGCCGTGTGCGGATCTTCTACCCATTCAAAGCCCATGTCATCTAAGATGCCAGCCATGCGCTCAGAGTCGGCTTTGTTCATCTGACAGCCGAAGGTAGTGATGTGGTAGCGACGGGGAGAAACAGCCATAGACCTAGTGACAAACAGCTAAACCACTATTTTGCCACTTGTGCGCAGGCTTGAGGAGGCATCAGGTTCAGACCGGAGGCAAAAAATCACAAATACCTCCGCCTAAATAGGGAGTCAATCAGCTTCTTGGGCATGAAAAAACTGCAGGCAGAATCTATCTTTCAGCAAATATCCTTTAATCCTTGTGTTTCAGTAGATTTGAGAGGTCAACCTATTTGCTAGACCTCAGGGTCTAGAACCCGAAACAGTCATGAAAGAAAAAGTTAAATCTAATCCCGAATCAGCCTCTACCCAGGATGCCAAAGCGGTGGCCGAAGCGATGGTGGCCGATGCCAAAAATGCGCCTGCCGTTGACTTTGATTCGGACTATGAGATGGCTCAGAAAATGTCTAGAAGCGAAACGGATGCCGCAGAGCAGGATTCTGCCTCGACCGCAGCATCAGATTCCTAGCCATTAATCTACACATCGAAAAAGCCTCGTTCAGGTCAACGAGGCTGATATTTCTCAGCGTAACCAAAAACTCAAAGTATTTAGGACACCCATCATGAATAGCGAACCGGAACCCTCATCCCCTCCCGCTGTTCCAGAAGAACCCGCTTTGCCGCCGCAAGAGCCACCTACGACGCCTGCTTTTCCGGAAAAACCAGACATGCCGCCAGAGGAGCCGCCCACTATTATCCCGTCTCCAGAAGAACCTACTTTTCCTCCAGCCCCCCAGGAGGTTCCCCCTATTGCGACTGTTCCTTGAACATTCGTTTGCTATTTCAGATTTCTGCCGTGTTCTAATCTCTTGGCCCTGGCAGAACAATATTGAGCAATAGAGCGCAGAGACCACCTGTGGAAATGCCGGAGGAGAAAATACTCTTGACCAATGGTGGTGTAGCTTCTAGTAGTTCTGGAGAGAAGGTGACGCCCAATCCCAGTCCCAAGGAAGTCGCCAGAATGATGGCCGATCGCTTGGTGAAGTTGACCGTTGACAGAATTTTGATGCCCGCTGCGGCTACGGTGCCAAACATGATCAAGGTAGCACCGCCTAATACAGGCTGCGGAATTGCTTGCAGAACTGAGCCAACAACCGGGAAGAGTCCTAGAATCACGAAGATGCCAGCAATGAAGTAGCCCACATAGCGGCTGCCAATCCCCGTGAGCTGGATGACGCCGTTATTTTGGCTAAAAGTTGTATTTGGGAAGGTGTTGAAACAGGCGGCAATAAAGGAATTGATCCCATCTGCCAAAACGCCTCCCTGAATGCGCTTGAAGTATTTTTCTCCTTTGATCGGTTCACCTGTAATTGAGGAAGTCGCTGTCAGGTCGCCAATGGATTCGATGGTGGTGATCAGGTAGAGGAAGGCGAAAGGAATAAAACTGGCAAGCTGAAAGCCGAAGCCAAAGCGGAAGGGAATTGGCAGCGCAAAGACAGGGCCGTTGCCTAACAAATTGCCAAAGCTAATTAGCCCCATAAAAACGGCGACAATGTAGCCTACCAGCAGGCCAATAGCGATCGAGGACATCCGTAAAAAGGAGAAAAATACTTCAAGCGCATTCAGGGAGGCGTTTTGGCAGATGGGATCAATTCCTTTATTGCCGCCTGTTTCAACACCTTCCCAAATACAACTTTTAGCCAAAATAACGGCGTCATCCA
>JAAHIC010000036.1 GCA_010671965.1 Leptolyngbya sp. SIO4C5 | reverse complement strand
ACACTCTGGCAAACGGGGCGGTAAATTTTTGGGTTTCCTTCCCTGACAACCAACCCAGGTGTGAAAACCCGCCAACGGCGATCGCACCTGGGACACAGGGAACCTGTAAACCCAAAAAAACGGAGAAACCCCATGTTCCAACATGGCCCAGATCCGGCTCAGCCCCTCCCGGCTGAGCTGACAGTTCCTAGTGACGGCGATCGCCAACCCATCCGCCATATTCTCATCGGCCCGCCGCCCCTAGTCGAGCGCACCAAGCTGCACCTGCACACCCTGCACTATGCCGAGTTCGCCCGCTGGACAAACGCCATCAGCATCCCCGGCGATCGGATCATCATCACCCCGGATGCAGGTCACGTCATGAGCCTGCTGGTCAAGCTAGTGCGCCTAGAGTAACCCCTAGCGAGAGACAGCCAATAGCATCGGGCGGGCAATGCCCGCCTGATAGTTAACTGCTCTTAAAATCAAGACAGCAGGAAATTTGATCTCGTATCGTATGGCATTATCAAAAGCAGACCTGTCAGCCTTTGTCGCTCATGCCCGTCAACAGCAAGCGCGCGATCGCCGTCATAGCTACGAGCGGCAGCAGGCAGGAATGATCCAGGCTCATCTAGCGGCTAAGACACTCAAGCAGCAGTTTGGCGTACGAGAGGTTTTCTTATTTGGTTCGTTGCTCACGCCTGAGCAAGTCGATGAGCATTCAGACATTGACCTAGCCGTCTATGGATTACCGCTGGAACAGTACTGCCAGGCGGTAGGGACTCTACTTTGCCAAGTAAAAGGGTTTGAAGTTGACTTAGTGCGCTGTGAGGCCGCTCAGCCAAGTCTACTAGAGCGCATCCACCAAGAAGGCATCCGTCTATGAGTAATACCAGTTCTATGAACTAGCGTTACCTATCGGCACCCCACCGCCTGCGGCACCTCCCCTTGGCAAGGGGAGGTTGGGAGGGGTCTGATCTGTAGCTGTAAAACCATGAGTCGGTGAACTAGCACTACCTATCGGCACCCCACCGCCTGCGGCACCTCCCCTTAGCAAGGGGAGGTTGGGAGGGGTCTGATCTGTAGCTGTAAAACCATGAGTCGGTGAACTAGCACTACCTATCGGCACCCCACCGCCTGCGGCACCTCCCCTTAGCAAGGGGAGGTTGGGAGGGGTCTAATCTGTAGCTGTAAAACCATGAGTCGGTATAAGTATGCTGTTCTCAGCGGTCGTATCAAGCAGCAACTCCAAGAGCTAGACAGTCCTAAATTGCTTTAAATCCAGCCGCCCACCTCCGCATCTGTGAGCGTCTTATCCAGCTTGATATATTCCGTCTTCGCCGCCCGCAGCAGATGACGCATTTGTAGGGATGCATCCTCGTCAGCCGCTAAGAAAGCCGCGTTGAGAGCAATATTGCGAATATTGCCCCCCGTGACGTTGAGCCGCGCTAGCTGAGTAAAATCTAAACTTTGCGTCGGCAACTGGGGCGGTAAAATGCGCCGCCAAATTTCTAGGCGCTGAGCCACATCCGGAAAGGGAAACTGTACCAAAAAACGCAGCCGTCGCAGAAAAGCCGTATCAATTGACTTTTTCAAATTCGTCGTCAGAATTGCTAGGCCCCGGTAGGCTTCCATCCGCTGCAGCAAATAGCTCACCTCAATATTGGCATAGCGATCGTGGGCATCCTTCACCTCGCTGCGTTTGCCAAACAGAGCATCTGCCTCATCAAACAGCAAAATAGCGCCCCCCGCCTCAGCCGCGTCGAACACCTGCCGCAGATTTTTCTCCGTCTCACCAATATATTTGCTCACCACCTGACTCAGATCAATCCGGTAAAGATCCAGCCGCAGCTCATGGGCCAACACCTCAGCCGCCAGCGTTTTGCCCGTACCGCTCGGCCCAACAAACAAAGCCCCAATGCCCAAACCCGCCCCACCCCGCCGGGAAAAAGCCCAGGTGTCATACACTTTGGCCTGCTGCCGCACCTGAGCCGCAATTTCCTGCAGCATCTGCTGCTCTCGCTCTGGCAGTACCAGGTCGCGCCAGGTCGCCGTGGGGAGGAGGCGCTGGGCCAAATGATCCAGCCGGGGCCGCGATCGCAGGCGGCAGGCATCCCAGAGGCGCTCAGTCAGGGCGGTAGCGGCGTCACCCGGTTGGCGATCGACCGCCGCCCAGACGGACTGAATCTCCGCAGGGCTGAGGTGGAACTGCGAAACTAGGCTGTCGAGCTGACCGTTGAGTTCTCTAGGTTGCAAAGTCTGCTGCCAGAGCTGACGCTGCTCTGTCCAGCTAGAAGGGGCAACTTCTAAATACATCACGGGGCGATCGCCCAGAGACAGCGGTTCTGAATGAGAAATAGCTAGCCGCACCTGCAGGCTCTCAGCCCAGGGAATGACGGTCTGCTTGAGCACTTTAGAACTGAGATCTTCGCCATCAAGAAACAAAATGCCGTGGCTTAAAAGCGCTTCTCGCTCCCAGAGGCGGGCTAGGGCTTCTCGCTCAGCGATCGCAGCCGGAATATCCGTGCCCCGCAGCGCATAAAGCTTGGCCTCCAACTGCTGGCAGGCGGTAGCGGCGATCGCCAGCGGCTCTGCTGCCGTCCGGCTACAAAACTGCACAATCGGCACTGCCTGAGTCTGCGTTTGCCAAACCTCGACAATTCGCTGGGCTAAAGGCTGGCGGGAGGGCAGCAGCGGCGCAGGAACAGCAACCGGCTGAATTAAACCCTGTAGGCGCTCATCTAGGTAGGGCACGCCGATCAAATAGTGCAGCACGCGCTCGTCAATCCGCAGGCGGCTCTGGGTGAGGCGATCGCTGTCTACCAGCTCAATCAGCCGCCAGCGGCGCAGGGGGGAGATGGGGGCGATCGCGCTCCAGTGGGCTGCCGGAAAGACGGCCAGCGCCAGGCTAAACGTGGGGTAGGCAAACTGGCAATTTCCCTGAGCCTCGCTGCAAAGCTGAGCTAAAGCAGCGCTCAGTTCCACGCCAGCGCAAAGCAGTAAGATCTGGCGCTCAAAAGGGGTCAGCCGAAAAACAGCCGACAGATACTGTAGGGCTGAGGGAGATTCTGACTGACTGCATAGAGACAGTGGCTCGACGTTGAAAGCAGCTTTAGGCTCAGTTGGGGTGGGCTGGCCGATATAGCGCTGTAGCTGCTGCCGAATTTCCTCTAGAGCAGTCGCCAAAGCCTGCTGATTCACCGTTTGCCAGTCGCGCTCATCTGTCATCGTCATGGCGTCACCTGCAGCGTTGGCCCGGTGAACGGCCCGCTGTCTGGGGTGAGGCGGCTCTCAGCCCCGTCTACCCGTAGGCGAATTAGGTAGGTGTCTGGGGTGAAGTCGTCGGGGATAGGAATCGTCAGGGTGCCCGTGGTGGGCGGGTCGGACTGGGAGCGCTGGGGAACCGTCAGAGCGCGATCGCCCAGCAGCAAGACAGCCCGCTGATTGCGACCGACAGGCGGCGCCACGGCTAGGCTCAGATCGCTGCCAGCGCTGACGCTAGCAGGCGGCGTAATGGTGGGCCGCAGCATGAAAGCGACGGTATTAGACTCAAAGCCTGGATGCGGTTCCGAAGGACTAGAAGTGCCAAAATCAATCAGGTGCAACACCTGCACCACATTGACACCCGCCAGTAACCCAGCAGGTGGTATGGCCGAAATTTGGCGGTTAGTCACATCCGCCTCAGCCGGCGTGACCAGTGGTTCCGCCCCAAAGCGGAGGCGCAGCTCATCGGCTCTGAGATTTTGCCCGGTGAGAGTCAAGCTATCCCCCGGTTCCAGGATTTGCGGCTGCACGGCGGCAATCACCGGACGCTTGAAAGGCAACACCCTAAAATTCGCTGCTCGCACCGGCAGGGCAGCCCGCGCCGGATACTCGCTCTCAATTAGCACCACCGAAACCTGGTAGGCCGCAGTAGGCCGATAGTTAGTCTGAAAGGCGGCCCACAGTTTAGAAATTTCTTCGGTGCTGAGGGCTTCTGGCGTAATTTTGAGCATCTCAATCTGCTGAGCCAGCGAGGAAACCGCCAGCACATTTTCTGGCGGATCGGTCAAAGCGACCAGCCGCGCCCCAATTAGCTCGCGGGGCAAAACACCTAGCTCATGTAAAAGCTGCATCCCGTACCCTAGCATGATTTCAGCCCGAAAATCGACCCGGCTATAGGCGCTGAGCAGATAGTGCAGGTTGAGCGCTAGGGGCGGACAGCTAACGCGATCGCCCTGGGAATCACGGGCCGGATAGCCAACATTGCGCCAGCCCAGGTTAGGCGTCACCTGATAGAGAAACAGATTAAGCCTGTCTACATCCGTGCTGGCATCGGGGGGCACAACCAGGTCGGGAGCCTGCACCGTGACAGCAGGGGCGCTGCCACCCAGATCGCCGGAGGCGGTGGCGAGGCGGTTATCCAGCAGACCTTTGAGAATAGCAGTCACAGCTCCGATAGCCAGGGCGGTACTCATGATTGGCCTCCAGTCGTCGAGGCACGGCGGGTGTTGAGGTAGTCTTCAAGGCGGAGATGAGGCGGACGGGGGCGATCGCGGGCGGGCTGAGGGGACGAAGCCGGGGGGGGAGTAGCGCGAATATCAACGCGGCCAATGGTGATTTGGATGGGCGGGGGAGCAGGGCGACGAGCAGGGGGGACGGCCAGTGGCGGCGAGGGGGGAACAAGTGAAGGGGGCGGCGGCGCGAGGGCTGTGTCAACGGCTAAATTCTCAGCGGGGGGAGAACTGGGGGCAGCGGCAGGCAGCGGCGTCAGCGACAGATTTGGCGGCACGAGCGGCGCGGGCGGCACGAGGGGGGAAGCGGGGTCAGCAGCAGGAGCCGCCAGGGGAGGTGAGGAGAGAGCAGCAGGGGGGGAGGCAGCGGCAAGCCGGGGCGGGTTTTGAGCCAGGAGCGATCGCGTTGGCGTCTTCGGTGGGTCTAGAGGAAGCGGGGGGTGAGTCTGAGCCGGGGTGAGCGGCGGAGAAGCAGGGGAAGCGGCGGCGGGTAAAGGAACGGGAGGAGAGACGGGCGACGGAGAGGGGTGAGCGGGAGGAGCAGGAGACGGCGGCGGCAGCGGCGAGACAGCAGGGGCGATCGCGGCGGGACGGTCGGTTGCTGAGGCGTCTTCGGTTAAGTTCGCTGCAGGCGCAATAGGCTCGAACCGAGCGGCCAGACGAGGCTGTAGGGTGGGAACGCGGTTGAGGGCTTTGGCGGCAATGTGTTGCAGGTAGCTCATCCGTAAATCATCTCCAGGTAGAGCTGGCGGCGCTGGGAGCTGAGGGCAAGGATGTCGGCTTCAGGCCAGCCATAGGCTGTGGCGATCAGGTGAATCTCTTGCAGCAGCCTTTTGGCCCAGACAGTTAGCTCAGCCCAGAAAAAACTCACCACGTCGAAGACAAGCTGCCAGTGGTGAGCGCAGGCAGGACAGTCTAAGGCCAAACGAATATCCGCCTGGGGATCAGCTGCTTCCATCTGAGCCAAAATAGCCGCTGTGACGGATTGGGGCAGATCGGTGGTCGGTACGGGTTGGGCTTGATAATGGGCCGACTGGAGACAGCGCTGGCGGAGCTGCCGGGTAGCGGCGGTTAGATCTACCTGGGAGGCGATCGCCGCTAGGTCTTCACTGTTGGGCAGCCGAAAGTCTACCCTATAGCCCGCTGTTTCCACCGTCAGCGGCAGATCAGCGGCGGGTTGACGCACATCGGCAGCCGTAAACACCAGCTCTAGGCGATCGCCGCAGTGGGGGCAGGTGGCAACGCTAACAATTCGGGGGCCAAAGAGCTGTTCCCGCAGGTTTAGCAGCAGCCCGTCTCGCTGGCCCAGACTGAGCCGGGCCAGCTGCGGCCAGCCTTCCTCTGGATAGGCGGCGGCCAGCAGCAGCAGCGCCCGCTGGTAATCTGGCTGGGAGAGTCCTTGTTCCCAGAGCGTCAGCAGTTCGGCAGCAGAGAGCGATCCCATGACTAAGCCGGTTCAACGAAACTAGGCTCGGTTGGCTCAGTCACGTCAAGGTCGCGCTCCCACCCTTCGTTTTGCAGCGTCAGCATTTGAATCGCCACGGCGTTGGCGCTGGCGTCGAGTTCGGGAAAAGCCTGGTATTCCGACACCCAGCAGCGATAGACCTTATAGGCGATCGCCACCTGCCCAGCTTCGTTCATCATTTCGATGATGATGTCTTTGCGAAAGTCTTTGAGCGAAACTTCAGCGCCTAGTCCAGAGCCATAGTTCCAGACCTTGTTGGCCCACTGCTCAAAGTCCTTGTCATGGGTGACGCCGCGCTCTAGGGCAATCGGCTCGTACTTGCTCTGACCGGGAGATTTGCGGACGGTGCTGGGGTCGCCGCCTTCCCGGTGTTCCACGACCTCGGTGGTGCGCTTGAGGGCACCGACTTTGCTGATACCCGCCACATAGCGCCCGTCCCATTTGACCCGAAACTTGAAGTTTTTATAGGGGTCAAAGCGTTCAGCATTGACACTAAACTGCGCCATAATGCGCTCCTCCTGCTGTGTTCTGCCAAGAATTTTTGAGGGGTTAGCAACTCAGAGAAAACACGCCGACCGCTCCATCACATCCGTTAGGTAAGACCCACTGGCCACCTAAGTTTGAATCTGGCCTGCCAGTTGCTGCAGTTGAATAAAGACGAACTCAGCGGGCTTCAGCGGCGCAAAACCGACCAAAATGTTGACAATGCCGCGATCGATATCATTCTGCGTCGTGGTTTCTTTGTCGCACTTCACCAGGTAAGCCTGGCGCGGCGTCTGCCCTTGAAAAGCCCCTTGACGGAATAGGGTGTTCATAAACGCGCCGACATTGAGACGGATCTGGGCCCACAGCGGCTCGTCGTTAGGTTCAAATACCACCCACTTCAGGCCCCTGAACAAAGTCTCTTCAATGAACAGCGCCAGCCGCCGCACCGGCACGTATTTATATTCCGAACCGATGGCGTCAGCACCGTCTAGAGTACGGGCACCCCAGCAGATCGTGCCGTAGATGGGGAACGTGCGCAGACAGTTAATCGCCAGCGGATTGAGGGTGCCATTTTCGGCATCGGTGAGCGTTGTTTCCAGCTTGAAGACGTTGCTGAGGGTGGCTTCCGTACCGGCGGGGGCTTTCCAGACGCCGCGATCGCTGTCGGTGCGAGCATAGAGTCCGGCAATAGTGCCGCTAGCGCCGACTGACCTCAGTTTGAAGTCATTCAGCGGATCGGGTATGAAGACGCGGGGGAAATAGAGCGCTGCGTTGCGACTGCGCAAATTATTGTTGGCATCAAGCCAGTTTTTCACCTCCTGCACTTCATCTACACCCGTTGGCGTATCGATCAGCAAGAAAGCTCGGCGCTCTTCGCAAAAGTCTCTGGCCGCAGCCAATACGGCAAAGGCATCCGTGGCCGAGAGACTCTCAGCGCCAGCGGTCATAGCGGTTCTGGGAATACAGAGGATATTGAACAGATCCACGTCTCGCAGGGCATTCATGCCTGTTTTAGCCGCAGAGTTGCCGATCAGGGCCAGGCCGTCAGGCAGGTTGCCATCAGCACCGACGGTACCCATGCCCTGGGCGGTACTGGCGATCGCCCCGCCTGCTCCCAGAGCATAGCGCTGCACATTAGCCACGGCGGTATCTAATCCCAGCTCAGTCACCGTTGAGCTGTCTATCACCGGGGCCGTCACTGCCACGCTTTCTGCCGCCGTTCCTGACAGAATGACCAGGCGCCCCGGCCCGACCTCGTAGGTAGCTACGCGGGCCGCGGTAAAGCTGGCTGCGGCATCTGCGCTGCGAATAGCGGTTTCTAACGCGGCAGCGATCGCCGCCAAGGTATTTGCCCCTGCCGCTAGGGTGGCTGTCGTCGCCGCCCCTCCGCCAAAGGCGATATCAATGCTGTCTCCGACGGCAACTGCCGGAATGGACAAAATCTCAGCCGAAACAAGAGCTTCAATGCTGACGGCGGCAGCGCCTAAGCCCAAGTCGTCAACCAGAGTATCAGTCCCGGACTGGCTGAAACTCACAGCCGTTGCCGCTGCTCCTGCCAGCACAATTAGACGTTCCTCTGGCACGCCAGCATCGCGGTAAACCAAGACCCGCGCATTGGCAAACGCTGCCGCGTCTGCTGCAGCTCCCGGATCGGCGGAGGCTGCCCGGATCCGGGTTTCTAACTCAGCGCGAGCCTGATCTAGGCTACTCATGTCGGCGAGGCTGAGAGTGATCGGCCCGCTGACGCCCATCGTCACTTCTAGCTGACCGTTCAGCGGCCAGGCCACACTGCTGAGATCGTCAGACAAGACACCGGCTCGCGCTGTGCCTGCCAGTAAGCCCAAGCTGGCGGCAGTGGGGTCGCTGGCGGCGGAGAAGGTGACGCGATCGCTAGCCCCCGTCGGGCCTGCTAGAATTCTCAGCCTGTCATCCACGATGGCAACCGTAGCTTGGGAGAAAGCCTTCAGGTCAGGGCGAGCAGCATGAATAGCCGCCTCTAGCAAAGTTCGCGCCTCCGCCAGGGAGTTGGGCGTAGCGGCAAGGCGGGCGATGCCTGGCTGACTGCCTATCATGATGCCAAGCTGGCGACTGGGATTGGTAATCGGTGGAAATGGGTTAAGCACGCCCGATAAAGTACCCGTTTGCAGCGGACGCGCACCGCCAGCCGCCGTCACTCTGACCAGCTTAGAGCCGGAAAATTCATCATTGACGATCGCGGCAACGAAACGAGCCGGATCGGTAGCATCCATCGTCAGGCCGTTGAACACCTCCGATCGCACCACCGTTTCCTGACCGTTGACCACCGCCACCAGAGCAACCGTCAGCGTGAAGCGATCGCCTGAAACCGGCGTGGGATAGTCAATATCGACTCGCAGATTGTTGCCCCAAGTACCGGGATTGATCAAATTAGGATGGGTGGCCGGGTCAAGCTGTCCGGCCTGCACCGTCAGCGCCGTTGCTCCCCCCACGCTGGCCTGAATTTGCACATCGGCAGCCGCTACGCCGTCGCCCGCCGTACGCACGACCCAGGCTTCAGTGCCACCGTTCAAGAAAAACTGCTGAATTGCATAGCTGGCTTCACTGCGGCGATTGAGGCCACCAAACTCACGCTCAAAGTCGCCCATGCTGAAGATTTGGACGGCCCGGTTCATCAAGCCTTGAGAAAAGTAGCCCACAAAAGCGGCAATCGAGGTGGCGACCCCGGTAATCGTACGGACACCACTGGGAATCTCCTCAACGTAAACGCCAGGATAGGTCGGAGTAATCGGCATGGGACGCTCTCCTAATTTAAGTACGACACCGCCAAGCCATCGAAATCAAAACAGGTATTGCAATTGAAGGTGATATCTGGCCTAATATGCTGCGATCGCCAGAATTCCCGACTCGGATTGAAGCTGGTAGATGAGCCTCTCTACTCAGCCATGAAAGCAATTTCTCAATGAAGGAACCACATATTGTAAGAAACAACCACTATTCGTAAAAAAAGATCATCTAATTCAGGGCCCCTGTCCCGCAGGCGATCGCCCATAAAAAATCCAGGCCGCTGGCCTGGATCTAAATCAATATTTAACTGGCTAAGGCTGGGATCTTGCCCCGGCGCTAGCGCCAAAATCAGAGCTTAAGCCCCAAAGGATTTGCCGCAGCCACAGGTCTGGTTAGCATTGGGATTGGTGAACTGAAACCCACCGCCAATCAGGGCATCGCTGTAGTCTAGAACCAGCCCGTAGAGATAGAGCAGGCTTTTGCGATCGCAAATTACCTTGAAGCCTTCGTAGTCGTACACTTCGTCCTGCTCGGTAATACTGTCAGGCGCAGCAAAATCCATCATATAGCTCATGCCAGAACAGCCGCCCTGACGCACCCCTACGCGCAAACAGAGATCCTTTCCCTGGCTCTGGCGCAGATTGAGCACGTGCTGGAGCGCCGTCTCTGTCATCTGAATGCCTTTTTTAGGTTGGGTTGCTTGTGTCATCGGGTTCTATAAAAATTCCTTTCAGCTATCGATTCAAGTTAGGCTATGTCTGAGCCGGAGTTCAACCTTAGACCTTAAACAGTTAGAATCACTGCACACCTATTTTTCTAGGATAGCCTAGAGCATAGGAATTGTTCTGATAGCCAATTAATCCATTGGCCCCTCCAGCCATTAAATAAATTTATATTGTGACTGAAAAGGTTCTATTCCTAAAGCCGCTAAAGCCCTTTTTGCTTACCGATTTTGGCCAGATTTATCACCTTTTATCGCTTGCCTAATTGAGCCATTTAAGACATTACTGATTGTTAAGTCATCTGCTTTATGAGTTCGCTGAATCGATTTACCAGCCGTCGCCTCAATCGTCTGCCAAAACTGCCAGGAGTTTGGGAGGGCGATCGCCGTCACCTAGAAGCCGGGGCCTTGGCTGATGAAGCTGACGCTATGGCCAGTCCCACCGAGGGAGACTGTATCCTGTGGGTTGATGGCACCCAGGGAGTGGTTCGATCTATCAGCGTCGTGCCGACAGATACCGGCCATGAAGCCGTTGTCAGGGCCTTAATTCAGGCGATCGAGCATCCGCAAGGCCCCGCCGATCCGGGCCGTCCTCAAAAGATTGTCGTACGCGATCGCGAAATTCACTTTTTCCTGCGCGGTGCTCTGCAGGAACTTGATATTGGCATTGACTACGTGCCCAGCCTGCCGCTGATTGACGAGATCTTTGCCGGGCTGATGCAGTACGTGCAGCAGAGTGCGCCCGAACTGCCCGAAGTCTATGCCGAGCGTCTACTAGAGCGGGCCAATCAGCTCTGGCAGGACGGGCCTTGGAACGTGCTCAACGAGCAGCAAATCGTTGCCATAGAAATTAACCGCTGGGATATTCAAACCCTATATCTATCTGTTTTGGGTATGGCCGGGGTTGAATATGGCGTCCTTATGTATCGCTCCCTCGATTCGCTCAAGCAGTTTCGCCAGCGAGTCCTCAGCGTCCAGGAGTCTGCCAAGCAGCTACAGCAGGCATTTCTAGAGCAAGACTGCTTATTTATCAACTACTCTCCCGTCGAGGCAGAGGAAGATATGCCACCGGCAATGGCTGAGTTTTCGTCGCTCTGGCAGGGCATTCCTCCGGCTGCGGTTGAACCAGAGTTTGGCAGCCTGCACCCTTTAGAAGGTTTGCGCAGTACCCTAGCCGCCGAGGAAGCCGCTATTACGCTAGTCGCCCTAGAAGCCTTTCACCGCTTCATGAACAAGCACTACCGTACCTTTGAGCGCTCCGATTTTCCCGCCCTGACAGAAAAGTTCCGCATTCCCAATCCCGAAGCTGACAAAAAACCGGCCACCATCAGCGTCACGGTCAGAACGCTACCCGATGTAGCCGAACAGTTGACCCAAGACACCGAGGCGGCAGCCAACCTCGATCCGACAGAGTTGCTGACGGCAGGCATGAGCGGGCCGGTTCTGCGAGATGACTACGTGCCGGAAGGCTCTATCATCATCCTGCGGCCAATTCCGCTCCAGTGGATCGAGCTGATCAAAACCAATCCTAAGGCTTACTATCAGCCAGCTTTGTCCAAGGGCGAAACGGCTGACCTCACCGCTCACAGTGAAGAAGTTCCCGTCGTTTTAATCCAAACCTCGCGGCCCAAGGCGCAAAGCCTAATTCAGGATCTCAAACAGGCCGAGGGGGTGCGTTCAGTCTGCTTTAATTCCGGCAGCGATCCGATGTCAGGGCAGCAGTTTGACTTGGGGCTGCTGCAGACGGGAGATGGCGAATTTCACCTGTTTGGTGAATTTATCAAGGGGGATAAAGCGGACGAGCGCCGCATGAAGGCCTGGCGGCAGTGGCAGGAGAAGAATCAGGGCCGCTGTGGCGTCGTGATTGCCGCAGGCGTTACCGGCGCAGCTAGAGGCAATCCAGAACCCAAGCACCTGATGGCTCTGTTTGAAGCCCAATCGCGATCGCCGGAAGAATTGAACCTCAGACCGCTGCAGCTCCAGTTTGCGCCAGACTGGGACACAGAATTTTAAATTTTCCCGCCGAGCCGCTTTTTAACCGCCATAAGCGCTCAGAAAAGGCAGTAAAAATATTAAAATGTGTGAAGCCAACGTTCATAAAACAGGTTAAGAATGCGAGTTGCGATTGTCGGCGCGGGTCTAGCAGGTCTAGCTACAGCAGTAGATTTAGCCGATGCCGGACATGAAGTCGAAATTTTTGAGTCCCGTCCCTTTGTCGGCGGCAAGGTAGGCAGTTGGATAGATAAAGACGGCAACCACGTAGAAATGGGGCTGCACGTCTTTTTTGGCTGCTACTACAACCTGTTTGCCCTGATGGAACGGGTGGGAGCAGGGCAAAATCTGCGGCTCAAAGAGCATACCCACACCTTCGTCAATCGCGGTGGTCAGACGGGTGCCCTTGACTTTCGCTTCATCACGGGTGCTCCCTTCAACGGCCTCAAGGCATTTTTCACCACCTCTCAGCTTTCGGTGCAGGACAAGGCCCAAAACGCGATCGCCCTGGGGACTAGCCCGATCGTGCGGGGACTGGTGGACTTCAACGGCGCTATGAAGCAGATCCGCGAGCTGGACAAAGTTAGCTTTGCGGACTGGTTCCGCCGGCATGGCGGCTCTAACGGCAGCCTCAAGCGCATGTGGAATCCGATTGCCTATGCCTTGGGCTTCATCGACACCGAAAATATTTCAGCCCGCTGCATGTTAACCATTTTCATGCTCTTTGCGGCTAAGTCAGAAGCCTCAGTGCTGCGGATGCTAGAAGGCTCGCCGGCAGAGTATTTGCACCAGCCCATCGTGAACTATCTGGAGGCGCGGGGCGCTCAAATTCATCTGCGCCGCAATGTGCGGCAGATTCTCTTCACCCATGAGAAGGGACAGTTCGAGGTGACGGGGCTGGAAATTGCCAAAGGGGATGAGAGCGAAACCGTCACGGCAGATGCCTATGTCTGCGCCTGTGACGTGCCGGGGATTCAGCGGTTGCTGCCGGCCGCTTGGCGATCGCTGCCAGAATTTGACAACATCTACCAGCTAGAGGCTGTTCCCGTGGCCACCGTGCAGCTCCGCTTTGACGGCTGGGTGACTGAACTCCACGATGCTCAGGCCCGTCAGCAGCTGGAACAGGCCGCTGGCTTAGACAACCTGCTCTATACCCCCGATGCTGACTTTTCCTGCTTTGCCGACCTGGCCCTCACCAGCCCCAGCGACTACTACCGCGAGGGGGAAGGCTCCCTCTTGCAGTTGGTGCTGACTCCCGGCGATCCTTTCATCAAAAAGAGCAACGAGGAAATTGCCCACCACGTCCTGAAGCAGGTCCACGATCTGTTTCCCTCCGCCCGCGACCTCAATATGACCTGGTACAGCGTGGTGAAGCTAGCTAAGTCCCTCTACCGCGAAGCCCCCGGCATGGATCCCTACCGCCCGGCTCAAAAAACAGCTATTCCCAACTTTTTCCTGGCTGGGAGCTATACGCAGCAGGACTATATCGATAGTATGGAAGGGGCCACGCTGTCGGGTAAGCAGGCGGCGGCGGCGATTTTAGAGGCGATCGCATAAGCTATGAGCGACTGGCTAGAACACAGCGTATATGTCGATGTTGAAATTCCGGTGGAAACGGCCTGGGGGCTGTGGTCAGACCTGGAACAGATGCCCCGCTGGATGAAATGGATTGACTCAGTTCAGGTGTTGGAAGACGATCCCGATCTATCGCGCTGGAAGCTGGCCTCGCGCGGCTTTGAGTTTAGCTGGCTCTCTCGCATCACGAAGCTAGTTCCCTATCAGATTATTCAGTGGGAGTCAGTCGATGGCCTGCCCAATCGCGGCGCTATCCGCTTTTACGACCACAAGACCAACAGCACCGTCAAGCTGACGGTGGCCTATGCCATCCCCGGCCTGATTGGCAAGCTGATGGACAATCTGTTTCTAGGCCGCGTGGTAGAGTCAACGATTCAGGCTGATTTGGATCGGTTTCGGGCGTATGCCTTAGCGACTCAGGCCAAGCAATAATGGCGCGGTGGACAATTTGGCCGACTGGCAAAAATGCTACCTAGACTTTAAAGCCCAGCACGCCAACTTGATTGCGGGTATTGAGGGTATTGCTAGCAACAAAGCCCGGTACTGGTATGCGACGGTGCTGCTGGGTCGGCTAATCTTCGTGCATCTGCTGCAAAGACAGGGCTGGATTGGCAATGGAGATGAGTGGTATTTGCCAAACAAGCTGGGACAAAGCCAGCAGCAAGGGCCAGATCGGTTTTATGCCACCTTTCTTAAAGCGCTTTTCTTTCAGGGATTTTGCCTGCCCGTCGATGAACGCCCAGTCGAGGTAGGTCGCTTACTGGGTCAGGTTCCCTATTTGGGGAGCAGCCTGTCTCCAGGGCATCCAACGCGAGGTCGCTTCGCAGCGAGTTCGACACCCGCCAGCCCACGATCCGTCGGGAGAAGACGTCGATGATGAAGGCCACGTAGACGAAGCCGCGCCAGGTGGCCACGTAGGTG
>JAAHIC010000359.1 GCA_010671965.1 Leptolyngbya sp. SIO4C5 | reverse complement strand
GCTAAATCATCCTGTAGCGGAATTTCCTGAAAGTACCCCTGACCCAAATCAGGTGGACAAACCCACACGCGGTCGCCGCTGTCGGTGTGAAACAAACGCGAATTTTCCTGACGGCTGGGAATTAGCCTTGGTCATCTTTGACTACACGCTACAGCAAGATTTAGTGATGGATTTGTACCAGGAAAAGAACTGTGTGGAATTTGCTTTTCATCTTGACAGCTTGACCGGTGGAAAGAGCTATTTTTGCCCCTATTTTGGTGGGAAAGGCTTAGGGTTTAGGGCCGCGGGGCAGAGATTCTCTAAGGTAGAGGTTTGGTGTCGGCAGGGTAGCTCCTCGATATATCTACGCTCTTTCTTAGAACGCTTGCATCCCCAAACTGTGAACGTGGTTCAGGAGGTTGTACAGCAGCTGTTCCCGACTCCACGAAGGCGACCTTATCCAGCTTTAGCAGACATTTTGACCAACGAGTCGACTTCTAGTATCGCTTCTGAGAGTGACTTGCATAGTTCTTTTCAGCGCATGTCGGACAGCCTCTTTGCAGACCTCATCGCGTTGCAATATGCCCAGCGCCAATCCATTACCTCAAGGATGGAACAGGTAATTGGCAACATCCTTAGTTGCCCTTATCAAGGTAGTACGCGCCGCACGTATCTGACCCAGCAAGCTTTAGCGCTCATTGCGCTAAGGTTTGAGGCGATGGAGCAGCCCAATTTAAATTCCACTGATTTAGCGACGATATACCAAGCAGCGGCCATCTTGAGGGCTCGGTTTGTTAACCCACCCTCGATTGAGGAATTGACCCGGCAGGTGGCAACTAATCGCCTCAAGCTGAACCAGGGATTTCACAAGGTTTATGGCACCACACCCTTTGGCTACTTGCGCGATTGCCGCTTGTGGCAGGCTCAGCGATTACTGATGACAACCGAGCTTTCCATCGGTCAGGTGGCGACAGAGGTAGGGTATGGCTGCCGCAGTAAGTTCGCCATAGCCTTCCGCAAATACATTGGTGTCAACCCCAAAGCTTTTCAGATGCATGCCTTGCCTATGGCCAGCTAGCCATAGGCACTTTTAAGAGTGAGTTTCTACCGCAAGCAGGAAAATGCGTTTGGGCATCAAAATCTCTCCCCAGCGATCACAGATTCTCATATCTTCATGAGAATGATTGGCTTTAACTAGAGCCGCTGGATGCAGTCATGGGTGATTTCCCCCTGCGATCGCGGCAGTGCTGTCCTGTGGAGTATGAGAAAAAACGATGAACCGGACTGTTTCGGAGTTGAGTGTGTTGGCTCTGTTGAGCATGAGTGGCACGTTGCTGGTGGCAGACGTGGCGGGGGCGCGATCACTCGTCGAGCCCGGTGCTTCTCCAAAATCTGTCGTCAAAGCAACGGCTGAACCGCCGACAGAAAACCTGGCCCTGGCGGAGTTCGCGTTGCCGGAGCCAGTTTCTCAGCATCAGGATGCGGTGGGGGCGATCGCGCTTACCGATGTCTCTGACCAACTTCGGGATCATGCCGCGGCCCCCATCGCCTACGAAGCCAGTGCCCTCGCCCCACAGGTCGCCCAGGCCGATGGCTCGCCGATTGTCATCACTGGCATCACCGTGGAGTCTACCGATGCGGGTCTGCAAGTTGTGCTCGAAGCTGACGAGGGGGCACTATCCGCCCCCGACTCCACGACAATCACCGGTAATGCCTTAATTGTCGAAATTCCCAACGCCTCATTGGCTGATGGCGCATTTCAAGCGTTTCAGCCCACTGAGGGCATTGCCCTGATTCAAGCGTCGGAATTATCCGGCGACCTGGTACGGGTGGTGATTACTGGCAGCGATGCTCCGCCCCAGGTAGAGATTACTCCCAGTGCTGCCGGACTGGCCCTTGGCGTCACGCCGGGAATTGCCCAGGCCGTGACCGATGATGAAGCGATTCAAATTGGCGTGACGGGCGAAGATCAAGACGATTACGTGGTGCCCAACGCGACTACTGCAACCCGCACCGACACCCCATTGCGCGACGTGCCCCAATCCATCCAAGTCATTCCCCAAGCCGTGTTAGAAGATCAGGCCGTGACCGACTTGAATGACGCCGTGCGCAATGCTAGTGGTGTGGTCTCAGGCAGCAACGATCCTCGCGGACAGCGCTTTGCCATTCGGGGCTTTGACAGTTCCTCTGTGCTCCGCGACGGCTTTCGACTCACCAATGGCGGCACCGGAAACATTGGGTTTCCTGAGCTTGCCAATATTGAACAACTCGAAATCCTCAAGGGGCCAGCAGCTATTCTATTTGGCTCTTTGGAGCCCGGTGGCGTCATCAACCTGGTCAGCGAACAGCCCCTGAGTGAGCCCTCTTATGAGCTGGGTTTCCGGGGTGGCAATCGGACTCTAGTTGAGCCTAGTGTTGATCTATCCGGGCCACTGACCGAAGACGGGCGTGTTCTCTATCGACTGAATGCCCTCTATCGCCGCGAAGATTACTTTCGCGATTTCACCAACCCGGTCGAGCGGTTTTTCTTAGCTCCTATTGTCAGCTTTGCCATCAACGAGCAAACCGACCTTACCGTGGAACTGGAATACCGCGATGATGAACGTCCCAACGATTTTGGCCTTGTCGCCGTGGGGGATGAAGTTGCTGACATTCCCTTTGACCGCGCGCTGAACGATCGCGACCTCACGGCATCTGCGGAGTTTGTGCGAACCGGGTATCAATTTGAGCATCGGTTTAACGATGATTGGCAGCTCCGCAATTCTTTTTACTACACTCAATACGACACCAGCGTCATCGTTGGTTTTGGTCCAGGGTTTAACGAAGCGGCAGGCACGATCTTCAGTGTGCCGGTACGACTTGACCAGCCCTCAGACTCCTTTGAGTTGCAAACCAATACGGTGGGTGAATTTTCGACCGGCAATATTGACCACACTTTGTTAGCCGGGATTGATCTTTATCGCCGCCGCGACGACGGCACCGAAGCCCGAGGCGATATTTCCGTTGTCAACGCCCTCAATATTTTTGCCCCCGACTACGACAGCTTGGTGACGCCAGACTTTGATGCAGCCCCAGTGTTACTGAGTTCAGAAGGCACCACGGATGGGTTGGGCATCTATGTGCAGGATCAAATTTCCCTGCTGGATAATCTGAAATTGCTGGTGGGCCTGCGCTATGACACTGCCGATCAAGAAAGCTCTGGTGTGCAGTTGGGTCGTCCATTTGAAACTGAGCGTTACGACGACGCATTTAGCCCTCGCATTGGCCTGGTGTATCAGCCGATTGAGGAAGTTTCTCTCTACACCAGCTACAGCCAGTCCTTTGCGCCAAACTTTGGCAATACCGAGAGTGGCGACCCGCTTGAACCCGAACAGGGCGAGCAGTTTGAGGTTGGCGCCCGCGCAGAATTGCTTGACGGTCGCCTGGTAGCAGGTCTAGCCCTATTCAATATTACGAAGCAGAACGTCGCGACCACCGACCCCAACAATCCGCTGTTTTCGGTGGCGGTGGGCGAGCAGCGCAGTCGGGGGGTGGAACTCGACGTGATTGGCGAGATTTTGCCCGGTTGGAATATCGTTGCCAACTATGCCTACACCGATACTGAAATCACCGAAGACAATGACGGTCTCGAAGGCAATCAGTTGTTCGGGGTGCCCGAGCACAATTTCAACCTGTGGACAAACTATGAAATTCAGCAGGGTGACTTGGCTGGACTCGGCTTTGGCATTGGGGTGAATTTTGTCGGCGATCGCTTCGGCGACAATGCCAACAGCTTCACGCTGGATGAGTATTTCCTGACCAATGCGGCGATTTCCTATCAGCGAGACAACTGGCGAGCGGGTCTTAACTTCCGCAACCTCTTTGATGTGGACTACATCGAAAGTGCGGAAAATAGTCGTACCAGCGAAATTAATCCAGGAGAAGGTTTCACAGTGGTGGGGTCGTTCACCATCGAGTTTTAACGCGCATCACCATTGCAAATCCTGCGTTCTTCCTTACCCCTCTGCCCTTCACTCCTTCAACGACCCATGCGCTATTTTCATCCTTGGTACGGCATCCTGGCTCTATTGAGCTGCCTCTGTGTGGTGGCGTGTAGTCCCAACTCGGCCCAAACCCCGATTACTGCCAACTGCCGCACGGTTTCCCACGTCCTTGGCGAGACGGAAGTTTGCGGCAAACCAGAGAAAATTGTCGCTCTGGGGGCGCACTCCCTCGATCTCTTGCTGTCTTTAGGGGAGCAGCCGGCTGGGACGATAACGGTCGTACCCTCTCAAGCGGAGCGCCTTGAGCAGCCTAGTAAGGCTATTCCCTATGTCGGCGAGTTGATTACGACTCAGCCCGTTAACCTAGGTGGTTTGAGAGGTGAGCCGTCGTTGGAAGCCCTAACCCAGCTCAAGCCAGATTTGATTGTGGGAGAGATGGGGTACATCGAAGGTGCCGCTAATTTGCTCAACCAGATTGCGCCGACGATATCGCTAGATGTCCGTAGTCAAAAGGGCAAGTGGCGCGACAACATTCAGGTGTTTGCTCAGGCACTGGGGGACGATGCTTTAGCAGAAACAGCGATCGCCCGCTACGAGGAACAGGTGGCTGCTGCCCGCGCTGACTTGGCTTCCGTCGTGGCGACTCACCCCCAGATGTTGGTGATGACGGCAAACGGTCTCAGCAACGGCACCATTCAGGCCATCACGGCTGAGAGCTTCGTGGGGGAGTTGCTGGAAGCGGTGGGATTTGAACTGGTGTCGCCCCCGAGTGGCAGCACTCCCAACTCGGCACCGTTATCGTTAGAAGTGTTGCCTGAGATGGACGCAGCCGACTCCATTTTTGTGCTGGGCTATCGCACCGATCTGGGTCAAAGCGGTCAAAGCACCGGGGCGACCGATGCGGCATCCCTGATTGAGCAGCAGTTTTCTGGGGTGAAAGCTGAATGGGATAACAACGCGATCGCCCAATCCCTGACCGCAAGCAAAGCCGACCGTGTCTATTTCACTACTTTTTATCAGTGGAATCTCTTTAATGGCCCCATCGGTGCAGAGATGATTTTGACTGACCTGCGCCAGTTGCTGTTGGCAGGCTGACGCGACCCACTACCGTGAGTCATACAAACCGGCAAAGTTCAGGTTAAAGGGGTAACAACGCTGCTTATTGCGATCTGGTATCATCAGCAGAATTGTCTAGAAACGTTATTGAGCGCCCCGTGACCCTGACTATTCAAGACGACGAATGGCTGCAACTGATGCAGGGAAATGTTCTGGCCACGCAGCCAGAACTGTTAACCAATCAAAAAGATCGAACCCTGATGTTGCCAGATTGGCTGGGCACCGGCTACAAGCGAAATATTCTGCTGGAGCGGGTGCCCAGCCAATCTGGCAACATCAGGGTTCGATCTTTTTGA
>JAAHIC010000358.1 GCA_010671965.1 Leptolyngbya sp. SIO4C5 | reverse complement strand
TTACCGCTTGTTGATGATGCTTTACCCAATAAGGTCTACAACAGCGCTACTGGAGAGATGGTGAACTATGAGGCGATGCTGAGAGCATAGAACCTGAGCAAGCCGTTAGGGAACTAGCGGTCAATAACCCAACGAGTAGTCCCGCAATGGGTTTGGTAAATCTATGATTAAAGGATTGGCAGTTCATGTTCTTTAAGCAGGATAAGTGAGCGGACGGCCCCCCCGGTTTTGATATAGCAAGCTTTCAAGAATGATGGCGTTGGTATTGACATTGATAGCTCGATTAGGGCCTAGATCTGAATTCTCATATCGACCTGACAGGTAGCCTCGCTCAACATCAGCTAGAGATTGGACTGAGCGCCGTAAAATTTGGCAGTAGTCATCATCAGGAAAAAGACTGCTGAGAGCAAATGCCGCCTTTGTACTTAAAAAGCGCAGTTCGGGATGGCTGCGCCCCCGCACGGTCAAAGCAGGCCAGGATTGCCCGTCAGCGTAAATACTGTAATAGAGAAAGTAGGGTTCGCGATCTAAGGAATCTTCGTTGACTGCTGTCAGAATACCCGTTTGGGCATAGCGATTAGCCTGAACGCTGCGTAAATTGTCAATTTGAGGCTGAATAGATTCAGGCCAGCCCATTTCTAGGCCCCATAGCAGGTAGGGATCATTGGTTAGGTGGTTGCTGGCACCGGAATTACTGCGGTTGCGCTGATCTATCACAAACTCAAAACCATCTATAGTGACTGTTTGGGTTGGCGGATTATAGAGCGCATTTTCTGCTTCAAGGCCCCAAAGTTTGAGGCCATAGGCGGCATACTGCTCATAGCCAAAGCGGCCTTCCTGCCAATATTGCAAACCATTTTGGCTAGAACCGCTGCCCCACAACCAGCCTTCATTAACTAGTTTATTGAGGTCGTAGCGGGCGTTAATCTGCTCAATGCGATCGCGATAGGCTGGGTAATGAACTTCAAGCGTGTGTAGCGCAATAAAATAACGGGCTAAGTCCATGACTGACCAACCGCTACCTCCCTGAGGATCAGGCTGATTACTCAGTGTCCGCATCTCAGCCGTGCTGGTGCTGTAGGCTTTATTGGGTAAATCTGTTGAGGGTAGGGGTAAGGTCTGTAACGTATTGAGCAAGCGCGAAATCTTGCTGTCAAACTCGGTTTGAGCTAGAAGACCTAATTGGTAAGCTGCGTGCAGGCCCAAAATAGCGCTGCCCTGATCCCACCACGTTGCCCAGTCTAAACCATCAACCCCATTGACCATGCCCGTACTGGGGTTCCAGTTGCTTTCAAAATATGTCCAAGCTAGACGAGCAGCAGACTGATCTTCTTTGTTAGGCAATTCTGCTGCCGTAGCAAGCGGAAAAGAGAGGATTGCCGAAGAGGGGGTAGCGTTAGGCTGATTGACTGCTGGCGTTGTGTTCTGGGCGATCGCCGGAGCAGGCTGTAATCTTTCCTCCGTTTCAATTTCTTCCATTCCGTTCGGAGTGGATAAGTCATTGGCATTAGGCAGTGTATTTGAGGTCGTTAGTACAGTAGCAGCGCTACTGGCTGTCTCAGCGGTAGCGCTGCGAGCAATCCAGTAGGTTGTTTGTCCGTCTGCCACCATCTCAATCGTAGGCTGATCTCTTTCAGGCAGCCCCAAGCCTAAGGGATCGCCTTCTCGAATTGCCTGCCACCAAGGAGAGTTGGTGTTGACGTGAGGTTGAATTAATGGATTTCGGTGCGTGTTTTTGTGCAGCAATGCTTGCAAAATCAGGCTATTGGTGCCGCCAGTGAAGCCAATCGCCCGGCGTCCACCATTTTCGTAAAAACCTTCGTAATATCCCAAGAGTGGGTTATAGAGATCGAGCGTAGCCAGCCACAGTTCTTGTCCATATGAACTATTAGGAAAGAGTGTGTAGTAGGCAAAGGCGACGGCTGTACTAACAACCCGAGATTTTTCGATTACATTTCCTGTATCATCGACCGCGACCCAGGGCCGACCGTCTGACACAAGCGTACTGTGAACGACATAGGGATCTTCATTAATCAGAGTTGTGCCAGAGGCGCTGAAGTTCCCGGTTTCCTGATAGCGACTCGCTTCGGCCTGATAGATTTCTTGGACTAAGGTGTTGATTTGGGGATCAAAGCCAAACTCCAAACCATAGAGAATAAAGGGCGTACTGATCGTGTTCAGGACTTCTTGTCGATTACGCTGCTCAGCTTGAGAGCGCTGCACGGGGACAGCGTGTCCCTGAATACTGTCTGTGAGGTAGTTTCCGCCAACAGATGATCGTTCGGCGTTAAATCCCCAAAGCTGAAATGCCCTAGCAGCATATTCCTCATATCCCAAAATATCAGCCGGTTTGACACGGATGCGATCGCGCCCGCGATCGTTTTGATCTAAATGAGCGTTGGCAATACGTCCATTGCGGACAACTCTCAGGTAAGACCAATCGAGTACCGTAGTATCCACAACATCGGTATATTCTGGGTGGCAGGTTTTCAGCGTATGGAGCGCTGCTAGCAGTCGTCCTACGTCTAATCCTGACCAGCCATTACCGTTTAGTGAGTCATTGCCGCCATAGTCAATCGGGTCCAGCGTTAATGTGCTATAGGCCCGGTGGGGGAGCTCTCCGGCAAATAGAGGAATTTCCTGTAGTGCGCCTAAGAGGTGGCGAACGCGTTCGTCAAACTTGTCTAAGGTGATGATTTCCATCGCCTGAGCGGCATGGAGGGCTGAGAGATAATCGCCGATGCCCCATAGAGTTGTGCCGTTGACATCGCTGCGATCTGGCACTAGTCCCGATGGTTGATGGTTAGCCTCAAAATATTGCCATGCTGTCTCAGCATATCGCCTGTCCGTGATGCTCAGGGTTTTCTGAGGCAGAGGACAGGCAGCAGGTTTTGGTAGGCCAACCGGGCGAATCGGTGCGATCGCGATGCTTTGTGGTTCCGGTGGAATGGAAGTCTCTGGTGGCTGCGGGGTTGCGACAGTAGGAGGCGCAGTCGCGGCTATTGGCTGTGGAATTTGGGTTTCTTGCGGTGGCGGTGGGGTCGCGGTGGTGGGTGCTGATGGTGGTGGTGGGTTGCCCGCTGTGTTTTCATCCGGCGTGAAAGGCACAGTTGCACTAGAACTGGTCGGAACACCGCTGTCCGACAGCATAGGTTGGAATCCTCTTGCCTTGTAATAGAGGATTTCTAAAATCAATCCGTTCGTATTGCCGGTCAAAATATCATTCAGGGGAGGTTCAGCCTCATACAGCCCAGACTCATAGATACCGGCATAAAACCCCCTGCCTGAGTTAGTCGTGTCTTTGACGTGATCGAAAATTTGTTGGGCGTATGGGTCATCAGGGTAAACGTAGCGCCAGCCAAATGCAGCTTTAGTGCATAAAGTTCTTAGTTCGGGGTGCAGTTCATTTGCCTCAGTAATGACAGCCCACGGCACGCCATTAGAAAAAACCGTACTGTAAAGGAAGTAGGGAGGCTGATTAATGTTGTCTTCAGAGACAGCCGTCAGCAAACCCGTGTCTTCGTAGCGTCGCTTTTGAGCCTCAAAGACACGCCGCGCGAAATCCGCTTGTTCTCCCTGCAGGCCAAATTCAATGGCATCAAGAATGTAAGACTCACTGACAACGTAATTATTTGCGTTAGTGTCTTGATAGTTGCGCGTATCAACCGGAATTTGTAGCCCATAAATATCTACGAACTTAAACGGCTCATAAGCTACCGCTTGGGGCACATCGAAGCCCCATAGGGCGTAACCTCGAGCCGCATACTCTTCATATCCTAAGCGTCCTTCTTGAACTTTTAAGGTTTCACCGCTCGGTAAAACCGTGGCTCCATAGAGCATCCCGTCTTGCACAGAGGCAGCAATATCCCAGCTATCAACAACTCCTGCTAGCCAGTCAGCATATTGGGGATGACAGGTTCGTACAATATGAAACGCTGCCAAGATGCGGCCAATATCCAATGCTGACCAGCCAATCCCACGTTCTAGAGGATTGTTGCCATAGTCCACTATCTCTCCCGTAGCGCTGTTATAGACCTTATTAGGAAGCGTATTTTCAAACAGCGGTAGCTGACTCAGGCTCGTCAAAAACTGATTCAGGCGACTGTCAAATTCGGCTTGGTCAATCAGTCCCATCCACAGAGCGGCATTCATCGCCGCTAAATAGTTACCTAAGTCCCACAAGGTTCCTGAAGGAAAGCCGCCGGCTGAGTTGGACAAGCCTGTATTAGGCTGAACGTTGTCAACAAAGTAGTTCCAAGCCGACTGGGCGTAGGCCATTTCCGCTGCCGTCAAGGGCTGAGTAATAGCACTACACTGCCCACCCTGACTATTCTGCGCAGGAGCAGGGGGCACCGGAATGGTTGCCGTCAAGAAAGATATCAGTAAACCTACTAAGCAGTACGAAAGTAGTCTTACCCATCTTTTCGGTTGAAGGGGAAGTATCACAATTTCATTCAGAAATTAGAAAATCACGATGCAGCAAGTCTGCTCAGGTGTGTATTTAAACCATCTGGGCTTTAGTTAAAGCTACTGTTTTTGGGAGCCACTGTCGCGTTATGGGTGAAGATGGCAGGTGAATTACGATGAAAGCTGCTCTCAAAGAACCAGCGATCGCGCAAATACTCCATACTCCAAATCAGCCCCAAGCCTGTCAAAATACCCCCCACAACGGATGAGACTACCCAGATCGTGGGCGGAAATTGAAAATCGTAGTCATGATTCATCATTACCGTCCTACTTAGCTACTGCCTCTTCATCAAGATACCCGCGTTGTCTCAAAGAATAGAAGCTTAATCAAAGTTGATGAATAGTTTCACCCAAAAGATTTTTAGGAAATGGCATTAGCGATTTTGCTTAAAAATTTCAAATCGATCAAACTTAGCATATTCCAGGAATATACTGAATTTTGTTTCGATCGCTAAGTTAGAGAAAAAGAGGGTAATACTTAGAAAGTCCAACTATGCTGTTGATTTACGTAAAGTAAGCATCTTTTTTCGCAACCAGACAGGGTGCAGCTTTTCAGGGTGAGCGATTGGCAAAATAGCGAGATATAACATTCAAGTTTGATCCGTCAAGCTTTTGGCTATGAGTGACTATAGAAACACAGTTCTACTGATTGACGACGATGCCGTATCCCGTACGTACATGCGGCTGATGTTGCAAAAAGTTGAATACTCGGTTATTGAGGCAAAAGACGGCATTGAAGGACTAGAGCTGTATCAGCGCCTTTCTCCTGCTTTGGTGTTATTAGATGCCAAAATGCCTGGCATGAGTGGCTTTGAATGCTGTCGAAAAATTCGAAATTTGGATGAAGGAAAATACGTTCCTATCTTGATGGTGACTGGATTAGACGACCAGTCATCAACGGATGACTGGTAG
>JAAHIC010000357.1 GCA_010671965.1 Leptolyngbya sp. SIO4C5 | reverse complement strand
TGAGCTGGGCCACCTGCCGCCCGGTGGCCCAGCTCAATCATGCTTGGGGGCTCCGCGCCTTAGCCTTTACGCCAGAGGGACATACCCTGGTCAGCAGCAGCGCTGATGAAACCCTTAAGATTTGGCAACTGGATACTTAGCCGCTCTAATGTTCGGTAGCCACGGTGTGAGGCACGAGGAGCTGCACTTGCTCACTATTAACGGCCTCTAGCTCATTCACTTCTAAAACGGCCTGCCAGGCTTCTGGATGGGCACTGCGGAATTCGACTAGAGAGGTCAGCATTTCGTAAACCAGATCGAACTCGGCATAAACGCTGTAGAAATCCTGATCGGGCGTGGTCGCTAGGCGCTGAGCCAGTTCAGCAGTGGGGGCTACTCGCTCAATTTCGCCAAACACCACCGGATTGCGAGAAGCATCCGTCTCACTGCATTCCACTGAGAAAAACCAAATATAGTGTTTGTCAACCTGGAGCGGCGGGCCGCTCTCTGGCAGCGAAATGCCGACAATTCCTGGGCTGGAGGGCAGCTCAAAATGAACCGGACGCTCAAAGACAGGCTCTAACGTATCCCCATCTAGCAAATCAAACTGAGCGTGGTTAGCATCAGCACTACGGCCAATAGGGACATAAAACCAAAAGGTAGGATAAGTTTTAGTGGTTTGGCCGATATTGACAGTTGGCAGCAGGGCAACCAGATTTTCGGCGGTGCGTCCAATCGGATCGCGCTCAGCATTGTTGAAGATGCAGTATTCGTCCCGAATGGCGCCGCCCCGCGATCGCCCCGTCGCCCCGCCCTGCTGATTACCACCACCAAAGATCTGCCGGATCCGTCCAACCACGTCTACGGCTTCAGCGCTGGGCGGTGCGATCGCAGGTACCGCTGTCGCCAACAATAGGGTTGCGATGAGCCTGAGTCCTAACTTCTGAGACGGCTTTTTGAAGCGAACCATGATTCAAGCTCCCTGATAAACCTGATAAAAAGTCTTACTTCTAGTCTACGTATTTCTAATTGAGGATTCCCGATTTATATATGCCGCAAGCGAGTACTTAATACCGCTACGCTCAATCCTGTCAGACCAAAAGCGATCGCAGGAGGCACTAATGATACCCAGAAGGCTGGCCCCACGAGCATCCAGTAGCAGACTCCGTAGAGAACTATCAGTGCCCCAACGCTTGCCAGGGCTAGCCGCCCAGGCCGCACAAGCCGCCAAAAAATTAGCCCGCCTATGGTTGACCAGCCCGCAATCCACAGCACTTCCCCCCAGAAGGACCACCAGCGAATCAGGGGGCGATCGTCTAGGGCGGCGCTGATTAGCTGACTTGCCATCTGAGCCTGCATCATTGCCCCAGGAATATCTTCGCTGTAGGGCGTGTCCCAGGTGTCAGCGTTGCGATCGGTTTTGTCGGTGTAGCCCATGATGATGATGCGATCGCGGATCATCTCGTCTAGGACTTTTTCAGAGGTTTCGGTCAGCAGACGCTCCAGGGTGATTTGTGGCGCAAATCGGTCTAGCTCACCGCGATAAGCCCGAAAATTAAGCAGCGTTTGATAGCCATTGAGCTGGTTTGGATCGAGGTAGAACGGGCCTGATCCCACTTTGAGCTCAGGCACAGTGACATTGCCCAGTTGAATCGGCTCGTAATCCTGACTGCCATCGGGATTGTTGATTGGCTCAGTGTTGACGGTAATCCCTTCCGCCGCTAAATATTCTTTGGCAATCAGCAGGCTAAAAGCCTGGCTGGTGGGGCAGAAAATGGGATCTGCAGGGTGCATCAAAAGGTGCCGCCGAATGAACTGGACGTTGACGTTATCGACGAAGTCATTAAATCCAGTTTGAGCCGCCGGGATGTCAATCTGCGGGACACCGTCCTCTTCTGGCGTACTCAGCTTGCACAGACCGACTAGATTCGGCGTTTGCCGCAGCCGCGCTTCAACCACCGCCTCAGCCGGAAAATCGCGGTAGAAGTCTAGACCAATCACTCTGGGTTCATAGGCTGATAGGGTGGCGATCGCCTCCTCTAGGGCCTGCTCGGGAATGGTGCCGATACTGGGCTCGTAGGTGCCCTCAATCAGCCGCGATCGCAGCCAAGACCCGCTTTCCTCGTCCACTTCCACAATCAAAAAGCGATCGTCTTGCGCCTCGCTCGGACGCTGTTTCAGCAAATAGTCATAGGCGGCCAGTTCGGCCCCCTGTATCAGCCCCAAAATCCGGGCTATCAGCACTAAGAAAGTGGAAGCAGCGCTGGCTAGAGCCACTGAACGTCCCTTAATTTTGCGGAAGGGGAGCTCCCGGCTGGTCTGCAGATAAGCGCGCTGCAGGTCGGTTGGCCGGGGGACTTTAGCCGCTGTCTGAGCTAGCCAAGCCGTGGCGGCGGCCAAATCTTTGCCGCGCAGCAAGAAGCTGTCGTCGTAGTTAGACTGCTCCCACTCTTTGGCTTTTACCAGCAGCCGCGTATGGGTTCTGACATGCTCTGGATCGCTCTCCAAGGTGCGGTAGAGTTCACCAAACTGGGTCAAAAAGTCTCCTTGCTGCTGGCGAAAATCAATCTGAGTCGCTCCCTGCAGCTCAGCCGGTAAATTGGTGCGCAGCACGGTTCGGTAAACAACGGTGATGATGCGCTTATTGAGCGCTTTGGCTTGACGAAGCTGCTGTAGGGAGTCCGGCTCTTTAGCCGAACTGGGGGACAGCACAAAGAGAAAATTTTCGGCATTGGCGATCGCCTGCTGCAGCCTTTGCTGCTCGCTGGCTTCTGTCTGCAAGTCTTGTTCAAAGTAGGTAGACTTACCCTGCACCTGCAGCGTGTCATTCAAACGCCGCACGAAATCGGCATCCACCAGAGAGTGGGCGATGAAAACATCAATCGTGATGTCGGGTGGCTGCTGGCGACTGGCCTCGACAAACTCGATCTGGAGCTGAGTGGGCCGATAGCGATCGCGCCCTTGAGCCAGCTTTAACCAGGATATGTATCGCTGAAGAGTCTGACCGCGCAGCAAAATACTGGGATTCTGCTTTTGCTGCTGCCATTTTTGGGCCTGAGCCAGCAGCAGCTTGTGCAGGCGGTGGTAGTCGGCTTCCTGCTTGAGAGTTTTGAGTAGCTGGTTTTCATCGTCTAGATAGTCTGACTCATTCTGATTGTCAGTCAGGTCAATCACCTGTAGATGGGCCAGCTCTGGTGGCAAGACTTCTGCCGCTATGCGCCGCGCCAGTACCGGGATAATCCGCTTGTTCAGCTCAATCGCATAGGCTAGCTCCTGCCGACAGGTCTCGGAGCGAAGTGAGGCATTTGACAGCAGAAAGACAAAGTTATCGGCTTCGGCAATGCCGCGCAGAATGGCGGTCTGCACGTTCTCACCCGAAACCACATCCAACCGCCGATTCCAAACGGTGAATCCAGCGCGAATCAGACTGCGATAGATTTTTTGCTCAGCCGTCTCGCTTGGCAGCGCCGAGCGATCGCTGGCCTGCTCAATAGCCTTCTCCACAACCGCTTCAGCAGAAGAGAGAAACACCTGCGCCATCAAGTTTTCGGCGTACTTGATGCTGGTGGTAATAAACTCGCAGTGCAGGTCAGTCGGCAGGCAGGGCGGCTGTTGGTTTTGCCAGCGCTGGCTCAGCCATTCCTCAGCCGCTTTCCGCTCCTCACCAATTAGTAAATACTGGGACTGATATTGGTGCCGCTCCCAAATCAGCGCCTTAGCAAGCAGGTCGGTATGCTGGTGGACGTAGGCTTCGTGGCGGTGAAATAGGCCAACCAAACCGGCTAGCGCCTGTTCAAAGTCATCCTCCGCCCGAAAATAGATCCAGTTGATTTTGCTAATTTCTGGATGCATATTCGGAAAGATGGAGTGCAGCCCTTTCTCCTGATAGCTGACCCAGGCAGCGTCCATACCGCTGGGATTGCGCTGCTTCCAGGTATCTTTGGAAATTTGCTCCACCTGCAGCAGCGGCACCACCCGCTTGTTGCGTTTGAGCGCTAGGTTGACTTCTTTGGCGCAGTAGGGGGAGTTAACTGCATGGGGAGCCAGGATAAACAGAAAATTGTGGGCCTTGTCGATGCCGTCATCGATTTGATCCTGATAGTCCACGCCCAGAGGAATGTCATTTTGGTCAAACCAGATGCGAAAGCCCATCGCTGTCAGGCGATCGTGTAGCTCAGTGGCAAAGGCTTTGCTATCAGCCCGCCCGTAGGAGATAAAGGCATCAAAATACTGGTTCATCTCCTGGCTCGCCAGGATGTAAGCCCGGTGCAGGTCGGTGGCAGGGGGCTGCTTCTCCTCACGCTGGCTTTGGGCTAGCCACTCCTCGGCGATCGCAAATTCGCCTCCCCGCAGGACAAGATTTTTGGGTCGATTTTGGCGCTCCCAGGCCAAGGCTTCCACCAGCAGCCGCTTATGCTGAGCGTAGTAGGCGGCATCTTCCCCCAGGGTGCGCAGCAGCTCGTCGGGGGCGGCGGCTCCATCCGCTTGGAACTGGGTGAAGTCAATAAACTGTAAGAGCTGCAGCTCTGTGGGTACCTGAGCTAGATCCGTCTCGCGTATCAGCAGCGGCATGATTCGCTTATTGTGAGTGCGGGCGTAGGCCAGCTCTTGCTGGCAATAGGTAGACCGCAGCGAGTTCGGCGAGAGCAAGTAGACGATATTGTCTGCCCGCTCAATCCCGCGATAAATCGCTTTTTGAAAGTCTTCAGCCGTTTTAATGTCTTTCTTATCTAGCCAGACAGTAATACCCGTCCGAACCAGCAGGCGGCGGATTTGCTCTGCGATCGCTCGGTCTTCTTCGCTATAGGAGAGAAACACCTGAGTCATGCCGTCGCTGGCCGCTTTCAGACTTTCGGTAATAAACTCGCAGTGCAGCTCCGTGGGGGAACAGGGCGGCTGCTCATTTTGAAAGCGTACGTGCAGCCAGTCTGCTGCCGACTGTAGCTCTTCAGCCGCTAGCAGATAGGTCATCTGTCGCTGCTGCCGCTGCCAGGCGATCGCCTGACTGAGCAAAACAGTGTGCTGGCTCACGTAGTAGCGATGGCGCTGAATGATTTTGAGCAGTCCGTCTAGCGCTTGCTCAAAATCATCAACCCCCTCACGAAAGTAGATCCAGTTGATTTTGCTAATGGCGGGATGCAGGTTGGTGAAGCTAGCGTGCAATCCCTTTTCGGTATAAGCCTGCCAGTCGGCCTCACTCCCTTGAGGATGTCGCTGCTGCCAGATTTCGCGGCTGATTTCTTCGACGTGCAGCAGCGGAATAATCCGCTTGTGATGCTTTAAGGCCAGATCAATCTCTAACCTGCAGTAGGCCGAGTTGACCGCATGGGGCGAGATAATAAAGATGAAATTGTCGGCATTGTTAAGGCCGACAATTTCATCTTTATTATCTCGCCCCATGA
>JAAHIC010000356.1 GCA_010671965.1 Leptolyngbya sp. SIO4C5 | reverse complement strand
CATTGTTCAACAACACATCTCCCCCTACTCCCCCAAGGATCGGTTATCGCGACTTAAACCGCCCCCGCTTTGGAAGCTAATCTAACGAAGTTAGCACTCAACGTTGTAGAGTGCTAATGTTTTAGACGGCAGAGCTATGAAGGCTGGATATGGCAAAGTTTGTAGTATTTGATGAGGCATCGCGGCAGGCGCTGGAACGCGGCGTGAATGCTTTGGCTGATGCGGTAAAAATCACCTTAGGCCCCAGAGGGCGCAACGTTGTTTTAGAGAAAAAGTTTGGGGCACCTCAGATTGTCAACGATGGGATCACCATTGCTAAAGAGATCGAGCTAGAAGATCCTTTAGAAAATACGGGTGCCCGTCTGATTCAAGAGGTGGCTTCCAAAACTAAGGATATTGCGGGAGACGGCACCACAACGGCGACCGTTCTAGCCCAGGCAATGATTCGGGAAGGTCTCAAGAACGTGGCGGCAGGCAGCAATCCTGTCAGCCTCCGACGCGGTATCGAAAAAGCAGTCAACCACCTGGTAAAGGAAATCCAGGCCGTTGCCAAGCCCGTTGAGGGCAACGCGATCGAGCAGGTAGCGACAGTCTCTGCCGGTAGCGATGAAGAAGTGGGCCAGATGATTTCCCAGGCGATGGATAAGGTCACCCGCGACGGCGTGATCACGGTTGAAGAGTCCAAATCCCTCAACACCGAACTGGAAGTGGTCGAGGGAATGCAGATCGATCGCGGCTATATTTCGCCCTATTTCGTCACCGATCAGGAGCGGATGGTCGTTGAGCTAGAAAACGCTCGCATTCTGATTACCGATAAAAAAATCGGTTCCATCCAGGACTTAGTTCCTGTGCTGGAGCGCATTGCCCGCGAAGGTCAGCCCCTGCTGATTATTGCTGAGGATGTGGAAGGGGAAGCCCTGGCAACCCTAGTGGTGAACAAGGCGCGTGGCGTTCTCAATGGCGCTGCGATCAAGGCACCTGGCTTTGGCGATCGCCGCAAGGCACTGCTGCAAGACATTGCTGTTCTCACAGGCGGTCAGGTCATTGCGGAGGAAGTGGGCCTCAACTTGGAAATGGCGACGCTAGAGATGCTCGGTGTCGCTCACAAAATCACCATCACCAAGGATTCCACCACGATCGTTTCTGAAAGCGGCACCAAGGCCGATATTGAGAAGCGCATCGCTCAGATTCGCCGTGAGCTAGATCGGACAGACTCTGACTATGACAAGGAAAAGCTATCCGAACGCTTAGCTAAGCTAGCGGGCGGCGTGGCGGTTATCAAAGTAGGTGCAGCTACCGAAACTGAACTCAAAGACCGCAAGCTGCGGATTGAAGACGCTCTCAGCGCCACTAAGGCGGCTGTAGAGGAAGGCGTCGTTCCGGGGGGTGGCACAACGCTGATCCACCTAGCGAAGAAACTGCAGCCGCTCAAGGACAGTTTGAGCGCTGAGGAGCAGGTTGGTGTCGATATTGTGATGAAGGCGCTAGAGGCCCCCCTGCGGCAGATTGCTGACAACTCTGGGGCAGAGGGTTCAGTGATCGTTGAGAAAGTGCGCGAGGCTGAATTTAACTTTGGCTACAACGCGCTCACGAGTACGCTAGAGAACCTAGCAGAAAGCGGCATTCTAGACCCAGCTAAGGTGGTACGCTCAGCCCTGCAGGACGCGGCTTCTGTGGCGGGCATGGTACTCACCACTGAGGTACTTGTAGTTGAGAAGCCTGAGCCAGAACCGCCGATGCCTGCCGATCCCGGTATGGGCGGCATGGGTGGTATGGGCGGCATGGGCGGCATGGGTGGCATGGGCATGATGTAGGCCCACTGTTGCTTTACTGACCGCCTGCTACGTCAGATTCAAGGCGAAATTAAGAGGTGCACGGCTATGGCTGTGTACCTCTTTGTGTTAGTGCTAAGGAAATATTGCTGAGCAGATTTATGACTCATTCTTCTAATGGCGATCGCCACGACTTTGCCAATCAGCCGCCAATGCCGACTCAAACCTTTGTGGCCGTTGACCAAACGGAAGAAGAACCGCCCTACTTGGACTACCACTTTGACCTGCCTGGCAGCAGCCCTGGTACGCTCACGATTGGAGCAGGCGCTTTACCGCCAGAAATAGTGCTGATTGACTACGACGATGCGCACGCAGTCCGACTTGATATTGCCGCTCCTTACGATTGTGTCCCCTATTTGGATACAGAATCGGTTTCCTGGTTAGACGTGCGGGGGCTAGGGAGCGAAGTTGTTTTGCGGCAGGTTGGCGAAATCTTTAACCTGCATCCACTGGTGCTAGAAGACGTAGTGAATGTACCGCAGCGGCCTAAAGTGGAGCAGTACGATCAGCAACTGTTGATCATTGCTCGCATGGTGACGCCTAAGCCCTCTGGTAGAGGTTTTTACAGCGAGCAGGTGAGCTTTATTTTAGGCAAATACTACTTGCTGACGGTACAGGAAGAACCAGAGCTGGACTGTTTTAATCCGGTGCGCGATCGCATTCGCAGACATCATGGCGTTATTCGCCAGCACCGGGCTGATTATCTGGCCTACACCCTGTTGGATGCCATTATTGATGGCTTTTTTCCAGTTTTAGAAGACTACGGCGAGCTAATTGAGGAACTAGAAGATGAAGTAGTTGAAAATCCTACCCGCCACACCATCGAAAAAATCCACGATCTGCGGCGGGAACTGATGTCGCTACGACGAGCAATTTGGCCACAGCGGAGTGCTATTAACAGTCTGATCCGCGATACCAATGACCTGGTCAGCCCAGAAGTGCGCGTATATTTACAGGACTGCTATGACCACATTATTCAGGTCCTAGATATTTTAGAAACCTACCGGGAACTGGCTTCTAGTCTAATGGATGTTTATCTATCTTCGGTTAGCAATCGCATGAACGAGGTAATGAAGCTATTGACGGTTATCTCCTCCATTTTTATTCCGCTGACGTTCATTGCCGGAGTCTACGGCATGAACTTTAATCCTCAGGCTTCTCCCTGGAATATGCCGGAACTCGACGCTCAGTATGGCTATCCGCTCACGCTGGGAGTAATGGGAATTGTGGCGATCGCCATGTGTATTTTCTTCTGGCGACGCGGTTGGTTTGAGAATTTTTCAACCACAAAGCGATAATGTGTTGAAAGACTTATTCTGTTTTCTAAAACCTATAATTTTTTACGCTGATGAAACTCAGTTCATTATCAAAAAATTACTCAAGCTTATTTTTGCTTTATTAAATATGACTGCGCTATTTTTTAGGCAATCTTTTGGTGATGATGTTGAAGACCGCGAGGCCACCGCCAGCGGCGATCGCTAACGCCGACACCAGAGCCAACAGTCCAATAATCACCAAACAGCCAAGGGTAGCGGACTTTAAAGATACTATCTCTAGTGGCAGCAAGAAAAGGCGATCTGGCTTTCGAGGAAAACGCTTCATAGAAACTGATTTTTATGCAAAGTCCTACTCTGAGATAGAAGACATGCCACAGCAAGACAAAGCCTTCCAACGCTTCTTTAAGGGAAAATTTATTATTCCAATATGCTTCTTTCTCTTATCTACTCTACTATTCTCTTTATGGTCTATCCAACAAGATGACCTCAGCAAAGTCAAGTCAAAAATTGAGGAGATGCAAAATTTAGTAGAGCAAGAATACTTAAGTCAAAACATAGATATCGATGACAAATTGTCCTTTGAAAAGGATTTACTGTCTCTTGAAAAGGATAGAGTCAGCGCTGAAAACGCTATATATGGAACCTTAATTCAAACATTAGGTGGGATATTCTTTTTCGTTACAGCATATTTTACCTGGAGAAATGTAAAGACAGCAGAAGCTAATCTTAAAGCAACTGAAGACAAGCAAATTACCGAGAGATTCAGCCGAGCTATTGAACAACTCTCAAGTGAAAGATTGGAATCCAGACTAGGAGCTATTTATGCTTTAGAAAGAGTAGCAGAAGAATCTCCTAAAGATGAGTGGGTGATTATAGAGTTGTTGACTTGCTTTATTCGAGCTAATTTATCAAACATAGAAACATCTAAATCTGAATTAAATGTCACACCTAATTCACCTGACATCCAAGCAATTTTATCCTTTGTCGGACGTTGCAGTCTAAAGTATGACCATAAAGGAAGAAAAATCAATCTCAGCCATGTCAACTTCTCTAGAGGAAAACTCAGATTCTTTGAATTTATAAATGCAAATTTGCGAGGTGCTAACTTTGAGGAAGCTTATCTTGGAGAAACAAATCTAAGTGGTGCTGATCTTCGATATTCTAACTTCCAGAACGTCAACTCAAAGCGAGACTATCTTCCTGTCAAGGAAATCAATTTCACTAAAGCCCGACTCATCCAAGCTCAGTTTAATGGAGCACAACTTCAAAGATCTACATTCGTGAGAGCTGATCTAGAAGGTGCAATTCTGAAAAATACCTCACTCTTTCAAGTTGACTTTTCCAATGCTTCACTGGTTGAAGCGGATTTGAGTAACGCTGATCTTAGCAGGGCAAATTTCAGAGGTGCCAATTTAAGCGGAGCTAAATTAGATCATGCAGATATTCAAGGAGCTGACTTCACCGGCGCTAGGGGATTGAGCCCGAATAGAGTTGAAGTAGCCAAAAATTACAGTCAGGCAATATTTGATGATGGATTTCTTCAAAAGCTAGGCTGATCAACGACGATTTCAACATCAATCTCTCTAGTTACTAAACATATATGGCATAGTAGACCTATCAGCCTATAAGCTTTAGATCTCAACTTCGGCGGCGTCGACGTAAAATTCTCCAAACAGAACCAAACATCTCGCCTTGCAAACACTCAAGGTTGGTATGGCGTATGTCTTCAGCATCAATTATCTTGCTTTCCCAATAACCATCTTCTGACTGTCTTGCGGCATGAGTCGGCTTGCCTTCAGAGTCTACATATATAGCTACTTTTTCAATTCCTTGCTCTAACTCAGGATTATCACAAAACTCGTAGCCTAGAGAAAAATACATTTCGATGAACGCTTGTCGGCTTTCTTCTCTAGGTACATCTCTAGGCCAATAATAAATACCAAAAGGATCAGGCCACCAATATCGATCTTTTTCCTTTCTACTTATCGAATAGGCTATTCCATTGTAACGATTATCTTCAGGACTTATTTCAGGATGTAAATTTTCACTTCCCAAGCTTGGAAAAATCTCTTCAAACCAATTCATGGCTTTATAATGATATTCCTAAATTAACTAGCGCTCATCTCAGCAGCAGTGACTATTTATAATGGATGGGTAAAGCTAATTACTAAGACAGATTCATACAAAATTTCTAGCTTGTATTTTGCCAGATTTAGAATATACTGTTTCCAAATCTGGCAAAATACAAGCTAGAAATTTTGTATGAATCTGTCTT
>JAAHIC010000355.1 GCA_010671965.1 Leptolyngbya sp. SIO4C5 | reverse complement strand
TAGCCACCGTTCCCTCATTTGTTAAGTCCGCCGTGACGTAAACCTGAGAAACACAGCCCGGTACCTTGTTCTCCGGCGTTTTCTCCGCTTCGGGAAACGCCTCTAGCTTTTTGGCAAACCACAGCAGTTGCTCGTAGCGCCGCTTCGGATCGGAGGTTCTCTGGAAGCGCTTGACGATTTTTTCAACAGAAGCAGGGCGAGAAGGGGAGGCAGACATACTCTACAGGTCGCTAGACGGCACAGCCTACAGGCGGCTACATCCCCATTGTAAAGCCATCTCTCACCGCGACTGCTGAGGATTACAGGGCTAGCGAGAAAGCTGCAAAATCTGGTGAAACGGGCAGCGCGATCGCGGTGGAGTTGAGGCTGCAGAAAAAGGATCGGTAGGCTCGGCAGTCAACAAGTCTTCTGAAATCGGGTCAGGATCAAAACCTGGGAGTTTTCTAGGAGGTGCCCACCGGAGAGCTTGCTGCCGCATTTTTAGAGCTTTAGTGACCAAGAAGCGCGATCGCTCAGAGGGCTGCGGCCAGTTGAGCGCCGTTAGCATGGCGTCATCAAGCAGGGCATAGACACTCGATCGCACCCAGGGACGGGCAACTGCCGGGAACCAGCCTGCCAGCATTTTCAGCACCGCATCTGCAATCAGACGGTTGGCTGCCGAGTAGCGCAAATGGTGCTGCTCAAACTGTAAATTAAACTGCTCTAGGGCTTCATAGGTGTCAGGAAGCTGCCGGATATACATCCGCTCTCCCACTGCCCGCCAAAAGTAAAACAGCGCTAGTCGTTCTTGCTCACAGAAAGGACGCCAGCCAAAGCGGGCATTCCAGCGCACAGGTTCATAAATAAACGTGGACAGCACGTAGAGAAAGTCTGAGTTACTGATTGAATAGCGACTATGAATCGCATTCATGCGGGCGATCGCCGCTGTTCCCTGAGGGCTGTCATAGCCCCAGCGCAGCAGGTTGCTGATCAGCAAGCCGGTATCGTCATAGCGCCGCTGCGAACGGTGAACGAACTTGCCTGTCTGCTGTAGGACTGCGGCAATGCTGGGGACACAAAAGGTCCGCAACAAGGCAATTTCTAAGGCGCGATTAGTGGCCCAGGGAAAATCATAGCTAGTTGATAAATAGCAAATCTGACTGTGCTGCGTGACCGGATCAAGTGACTGAATTTGCCGTAGATACTGATATCGCTGCATGGGTAGCAGTACCCCTTTCAAGAAGATAAGAGAGAATCCAGGAACTGCTTAATGCTTCAGCAAATTTAGATACGTATCCGGAAAATAAAAATAAATTTAACCTCAGGTTCAGATAACCTAATATGTACCAGGGTTTAAAGGTCTTTAGCTTAAGTAATATTGACCCGCTCAGATAAGTGACTATACCGAAAAAGATCAATCTTTAGCCTGAAAAGATACTGTTATATTTAAGTGTAGTTACCTAAGTGTGCTCGCCTAAGTGTCGCTGGTAACTTCCTTACTGGGAACAAATCGATGCGCCACTGTCTCTGGTTGAATAGCTGAGAGAATAATGTGACCTGAATCCATCACCACCACGGCCCGTGTCCGGCGACCGTAGGTAGCGTCAATTAGCTCACCGCGATCGCGAGCATCGGTAATTACCCGTTTAATCGGGGCCGACTCTGGACTGACAATGGCAATCACTCGGTTGGCAGAAATAATATTGCCAAACCCAATATTTATCAGCTTAATGTCCATGAATAACTTGCGTGGAGAACCGAGTCGGACGTTAAGAAAGAGATCCTTTAGACTTAATGGTAGCTAAAAAAAATTAAGGCGATCGCGCTGGATGGAGACTCGCGGCGAGTTGCGGGGCTAGCGGGTCATGGAGTCCGAATAAAGCCTGAATATCGCCCATATTTTTTTAATTTACCTATATTGTTCGGACGGTTTTGGAAATGCAACCTGTTGACTTCACTACCCTGATGGCGGTCTGTAGCGAGCTGCGTTCGCAGTGGCTGCCCTCCCGCTGCGAGCAGGTGTATCAGCGCGATCGCTACACCGTCTGTATTGCCTTGCGCACCCTGAAGCGACGGGGCTGGCTCACCCTCGCCTGGCATCCTCAAGCCGCCCGCATCCATATAGACGCGCCGCCGCCGCGCCTGCCAGATACGTTTACCTTCAGCCAGCAGCTCAAGCATCAGTTGGGCGGTTTGGCCTTGGTTCAGATTGAGGCGATCGCCCCCTGGGAGCGGGTGTTAGATCTGCAATTTGCCCAGCGCCCCGGCGATCCGGTGCAGTGGCACCTCTATGCCGAAATTATGGGCAAGTACAGCAACGTCATTCTGACTACGGCAAATCAGCAGATTGTCACCGCCGCCCATCAGGTGAGCGAGAGCCAGTCCAGCGTGCGTCCGATTCAGACGGGCGATATTTACCAGCCGCCGCCTGCAATCACCGATCCGCTGCCCAGCTTAGACGAATCCCAGGCTGACTGGCAGGAGCGCATTAGCCTGATTCCTGGTGGGCTGAAAAAAATGATGATGCAGGTGTATGGTGGCTTGAGTTCGGCGTTGGTGCGATCGCTGATTGAAGCAGCAGATCTCAGTCCCAGCCAGTCTACCGAAACCCTGAACGCCAGCGACTGGCAACGGCTCTTTCAGGCTTGGCAACGCTGGCTGCGGCAGCTCCAATCGGGCGAGTTTCAGCCCGGCTGGACGGAAACAGGCTACACCGTCACCGGGTTGGGCCTGATAGAGCCAGTAGAAACCGGGCAAAGCCTGCTGCAGCAGTACTATACCTATGAGCTGAATCTGCAGCTCTTTAAGCAGCTCCACCACCGCATGATCCAAAAGCTGCAAAACCTATTAAAAAAGCTGCGGCAAAAAGAAGCCACGTTTCTCACCCGCTTAGAACAGTCTGACCAGGCAGATCAGCAGCGGCAGCAGGCCGACTTGCTAATGGCCTACGCCTACCAGTGGCAGCCGGGAATGCAGTCAATGGAGCTAGCCGACTTTGAAACCGGAGAGCCAGTCAAAATTAAGCTGAATCCGGAGAAAAATGCGATTCAAAATGCTCAAGCACTCTATAAGCAGCATCAGAAGCTGAAGCGTGCTCGCCGGGCCGTTGAGCCTTTACTTGCCGAAGTGCGCTCAGAGATGAACTATTTAGAGCAGGTGGAAGCGGCGCTGCTGCACTTAGATCGCTACCAGGAGACAGCCGATCTGCAGGCGCTGCAGGAAATTTATGAAGAGCTGATTGCTCAGGGTTATCTCAGCGATCCGGCCCAGCGAGAAGGTAGCCAGCGATCGCCCGAACAGACAGAGTTTCATCGCTACCGAACCCCCAGCGGTTTTGAAGTGCTGGTGGGCCGCAACAATCGCCAAAACGACAAGCTTACTTTCAGCACCGCTACCGACTACGACCTCTGGTTTCACACTCAGGAAATCCCTGGTAGCCACGTGCTGCTGCGTCTAGAACCGGGTGCCGTGCCCGATGAGGCCGATCTGCAGTACACGGCCAATCTCGCCGCCTATTTCAGCCGCGCCCGTCAGGCCGATCAGGTGCCCGTGATCTACACTGAGCCGAAAAACGTTTACAAACCCAAAGGGTCTAAGCCCGGCATGGTGATTTACAAGCGCGAGCAGGTGCTTTGGGGCCAACCCCAGGCGATCGCCCAGCATTTTGACTCTGCCGCGCCAGCCCCCGTGCCTGTTTCGTAGTTTTTAAGCCTCGTTTTTCCAGCAGCTAGCACTTACTCATCAGAAAAGGTTATGCCTTTGGGCAGAAAGCTTGTAAAGTTTTATAAAAAATTTCGGTACTCATTGATACAATAAGTAACCGGAGAGCAGATAAAACCATCTGTCACTTGCTGTCGTGTGGGAACGAACAGCGGGTTTCCTCCAATTTGAGAGAACAACGTAATGCTAAGCATTTTAATCTGTCGGCTCTGAATTCAGAGCCGATTTTTTTTGCCATTACAATTGATAGAGTCCTTTGTGCGGTAAGTCTGTGACAGCCTCTAGCAAAAACCTGCAGCCGACGCTAATGCTCATTGATGGGCATTCCCTCGCCTTTCGCTCTTACTTTGCGTTTGCGAAAAGCCGTGATGGTGGACTGCGGACGTCTACAGGCATTCCTACTAGCGTTTGCTATGGTTTTTTCAAGTCAATGTTAGACACTATGGAGGCTGAAAAACCTGACTACGCGGCTGTTGCTTTTGATCTAGAACAGCCGACCTTTCGCCACCAGCTTGATGATTCGTACAAAGAGGGCAGACCTGAAACGCCCGAAGAATTTTTAGAAGATATTCGTAACCTCAAAGCGCTGCTCCAAGCCTTTGATTTGCCTGTTCTGACGGCTCCCGGTTATGAAGCCGACGACGTCATTGGTACGTTATCAGTCCAGGCCAAGACGGCAGGCTACCGGGTCAAAATTCTCAGCGGCGACCAAGATTTGTTTCAGCTCATCGATCCAGACGAGCAAATTTCAGTTATTCACCTGGGTAGTGCCTTTGCTAAAGGGCCAAAGCAGTCGCTCTCTAAAGAGTTCAAAACGGCTGCTGTCAAAGAGAAGCTAGGCATTTTGCCGTCTCAGGTAATCGATTACAAGGCTCTCTGCGGCGATCCTTCGGACAATATTCCAGGGGTCAAGGGGATTGGTGCCAAAACAGCAGTAAAGCTGCTAGACGAATATTCGTCGCTAGATCAGATTTATGCCAATTTAGACAGTATCAAAGGCGCTGTCCACAAGCGACTGGCCGCCGATCGCGAGAATGCTTACCACTCTCAGCACATGGCCCGCATCGTGCTCGACGTGCCTATAGAGGCCAACCTCGCAGACTGTAAGCTAGCGGGCTTTGCCGCTGAGCGAGTTGCCCCGATCTTACAAAAGCTAGAGTTTACTAATTTTCTAGGGCGGCTGCCGCAGTTGCAGGTAGCTTTTGGGGGTGAAGCAGTTGAAACCGTCCCGGCTGCCGCGGCTGAACCCGAAGACAGCTACGAAGATCCAGACTTAGCCTTTTTCAGCGCCGAAGAAACCGAGCAGGCTCAGTTTCAGCCGATCGAAGCGCCCTCGATTCAGCCTCAGATTATTCAAACCCAGGCACAGCTAGTGGCGTTAGTAGAGCGATTGCAGCGGTTGACTGACAGCGATCGCCCGGTGGCTTGGGATACCGAAACAACTGCGATCGAGCCGCGAGATGCCCAGCTGGTTGGCATTGGCTGCTGCTGGGGGCCAGAGCTCTCGGATTTGGCCTATATTCCTACCGGGCACCTAGAGGGCGAGCAGCTAAAAGTCGATCAGGTATTGGCGGCGCTGCGCCCAATTTTGGAGAGCGATCGCCATCCCAAGTCTCTGCAAAATGCCAGGTCGCTGTAGCTCTGACTGATGACATGGAGATATTTCAGCCCCAGATCGCTGAGATTGTGGGCCGACTCTGGATT
>JAAHIC010000354.1 GCA_010671965.1 Leptolyngbya sp. SIO4C5 | reverse complement strand
CCGCACATGCCGAAGCTGGTTGATATCATACTTATCAGCCGCCGTTTCAGCCGTTTCTTCAGCAGGACATGGCCACTGAATTGGCCCCGCTGCCATTAATCGCTGATGGCTGAGGCCGCTCATGTCACAAAGCTGCCCTCGCGTTAGTTGAACAAACTCATCGTAAACTGCGGCGGCAGACTGAAACCCAAACTGCTGCTCAAAGCCCAACCGCCGTCCGACCTCAGCAAAGATTTCCCAGTCTGCCTTGGCTTCTCCGGGCGGTATCCGAAAAGCAGGGCAATAAGTCACCATGCGCTCAGAGTTAGTCATGATGCCGGGTTTCTCGCTCCACTGAGCTGCTGGCAGCAGTAAATGAGCGAACTCGGCTGTCTCGGTAGGAAAATAAGCGTCCTGATAGACCGTGAAGGGAGAATTCCGCAGGGCCGCTTTCGTCCGCTCGATATCCGGCATACTCACTGCCGGATTGGTGGCCGCAATCCACAAAAAGCCTATCTGACCATACTCCAAGCCCAGCATCATGTCCCAGGCGGCCAAACCGGGCTTGGAGCTAATACTGCCTGCCGGTAGCTGCCACGCCTGCTCTACCTCTTGGCGGTGCTGCGGATTTTTGATTAAGCGATACCCCGGCAAAATATGGGAGAGTCCACCAGCTTCTCGGCCCCCCATCGCGTTAGGCTGCCCGGTAAGAGAAAACGGCCCAGCCCCTGGCTTGCCGATATTCCCAGTCATCAGGTGCAAATTAATAATTGTGCGCACTTTAGCAGTGCCTTCTGAGGACTGATTGATCCCCATCGACCACAGAGAGAGTACCCGCTGTGACTCAGCCCAGTATTGGGCAGCAGTTTCTAAGTCTTGAACGGTAATACCGCAGACTTCAGCAACTCGCTCTGGCGGATAGTGAGACACCACCTCCGCATAGTCAGCAAAGCCTGTGGTGCATTCGTCAATAAACAAAGGACTAATCTTGCCCTGCTGCAGGAGGATATGGGCAATACCGTTGAGCAGGGTAATGTCAGTGCCGGGCCGAATAGCCAGATGCAGGTCGGCATCTTTAGCCGTTTCAGTGCGGCGCGGATCAACCACAATTAGCTTGACTTTGCGCTTATTTTTTTTGTGATATTTACGGAAGCGATTAAAAACAATGGGATGGCATTCCGCTGTATTCGTGCCAATTAGAAAAGCACAGTCGGTCAGCTCTAAATCGGCGTAGCAGCAAGGGGGACCGTCAGAACCAAAGCTTTGGATATAGCCCGCTACGGCTGAAGACATGCACAACCGCGAGTTAGCGTCAAAGTTATTCGTGCCTAGACAGCCCTTCAGCAGCTTTTGAGCAGTGTAGTAGTCCTCTGTCTGTAGCTGCCCAGATCCGTACATACAAATAGCTTCTGGCCCCTGAGTTTGTCGGACGCTCTGGAGCTGCTGCACGATGCGCTCAAACGCCGCTTCCCAGCTCACCTGGCGAAACGGCTGATCAAGAGAGTCGCGCATCATGGGATGCTTGAGCCGATCTTTGTCGAGGGACTCTGCAATCGTGGCCCCCTTAACACACACCATGCCTTGACTAGAAGGATGGGCGCGATCGCCTCTGGCTTGCCAAACAGGATTACCTTGACTATCTCGGTTAACGGCTTTTCCAGGCAAAGCGGGCGGCAAGACTTCCAAACCGCAGCCGACACCGCAGTAAGGACACAGGGTTTTTGCTGCTTCCGTCATGATAGTTTTTCCTAGGCATCTACTAAATCAACCTCTCACCCGCCAAACGGCAGCCCTGGTTGTACAGGACAAGGGTGAGAGGTGAGGCGGAACTCAATTTATCTGGTAAGCACTGACAAAAACGGCTTACCCCCTAAGATCTGCATCTAGAGCTATAGAATCCGAGCAGACTGGTCTTCAGGCAGCGTCGAAGTATGTCCGTGGGCGGCAACCACTTCACTTTCACCTTCATGAAACTCCGCAAAGGAACCCTTAGGCTCTTTCAGGATGAAGAAGCAGAGGAAGGCTACAATCAGAGCGGCAATACCGAGGGTTTGGAAGAAGATGCGGTTGCCAATATCGCCATCGGGCAGGAGGCTGTATAGCGTCAGGTAGGCGACCGCGCCGACGTTACCGTAAGCACCGACATTACCGGCTACCTGTCCCGTAATGCGCCGCTTAATTAGAGGCACAATCGCAAAGGTGGAACCCTCACCCGCCTGCACAAAGAAGGAGCAGGACATGGTCAAGATCAGCGCCAGTACCACCATGAAGGCACCACCACCGCCCAGCGCGTCTCGGATGGAGGGAATGCTGCTCATAACCAGATAGCCAATCCCCATGCAGAGGGTCAGCACACCCATCGTCATCTTACGGCTGCCCAGCTTGTCTGAAATCAGACCGCCCCCCGGACGGGCCACTAGGTTCATAAAAGCGTAGCTGGCAGCCAGCATTCCGGCCAAAGCCTTGCTCAAGCCAAAGGTCCCTTCAAAGAAGGCAGGCAGCATAGAAACAACCGCTAGCTCAGAGCCAAAATTAACAATGTAGGTTAATTCCAGAATGGCCACCTGTTTGAAGGCATAGCGATCTTCAGCTGAATACTGCTTGCGACCGGCCAGGAGGTCTTTGTTCACGACCCAGCAGTTATACGCTTGGAAAAGATACAAACCGATAAGGGCAATAATGGCTATTGTGAAAGCAGTCGGAGAAAAGAAGCCAACTTTCATTAAGCGCCAGGCCAGCACCATGAGGATGCCAGAGAGGGGCACATTCATCAGCATCAAGAACCAGAAGTCCCGGACAGTAGTCACTTCGATGCCTCTGGCACTGCGAGGCCGCTGATAGACTCTGCCAGGGGGCGTATCTTCTACGCTGAAGTAATAGAGAATGCCGTAGAGAGCGGCAATGATGCCTGTAGCCGCGATCGCGAAGCGCCAGTTTAGCAGCGGGCCATCGGGAACCGGAAAAGCACCGGGGAAAAAGCTGAGGAAGCTGGCGACACCTACTAAAGTAAAGGCCGAAAAGGCTGAACCAAAGTTCCCCCAGCCGCCATAGATACCCTCGGCTAGACCAATTTCTTTGGGCGGGAACCACTCAGCCGTCATTCGAATACCAATGACGAAACCGGCTCCAACAATGCTGAGGGCCAAGCGGGCCGCCACGAGCTGACCAAAGTTTTGGGCAGCGGCAAAGGCCACACAGGGAATAGCTGCATATATTAGCAGCAGTGAATAGGTAAGACGGGGGCCATATCTGTCCAGCAGCATCCCGATAATCACCCGGGCCGGAACCGTTAGGGCTACATTACAAATTGCAATTGTACGAATTTGACCTTCATCTAAGCCAAAGTCTGCTTTGATGGCAGTAGCAAGCGGAGCCAAATTGAACCACACCACAAATGACAGGAAAAAGGCAAACCATGTCATGTGGAGAATCTTATAGCGGCCCCTAAAGGACAGCAATTCAGTGAGCATCGAGGCTACTCTCCTAGTGAATCAACTAACTAATTTGTGCCAGCTCTTGGCGGAACGCCTACCAAGAGATTTCAGCAGATCAAACGGGATTTCTCAGCACTGCTGAGCTTCATGTCTGAGGCAGCCAGCGCTTGACTGCCCCGACGAAGTCTGTTTAGTGATGGGCCATACTGCCGTTGGCCGTCGAGCCATCTTGCGGCTCGGCATTGAACTGCTCAACCAACAGCTCTTTCAGCACGTCCTTGAGTTCATCGCAAGGAACGGCTTGCCGCACGCGATCGCCCAGATGAGCATCTTTGCCTACTTTGCCCCCCATATAGATGTCAACGGCTTCTACCGTCTTGCCATCTTTGCGGGTCTTCGTACCCATAAAGCCAATGTCGGCTACCTGGGGCTGGCCGCAGGAATTGGGGCAGCCTGTCCAGTGAATGCGCACGGGCTGGTTAAGCGTTAGCTCAGCATCTAAGAGCTGAGCCAGGCCCAAGGCCCGCTGCTTAGTCTCAACCAGGGCAAAGTTACAGAAGCGAGAGCCAGTACAGGACACCAGCGATCGCGTCAGTGGGGCCGGAGCAATAGAAAACTTCTTCAGCAGCGGCTCTTGCAAAAAGGTTTCTACCCGCGAATCTGGAATATTGGGAATAATGACGTTTTGCTCAACCGTGAGCCGCAGTTCACCGTTGCCGTAAACCTCTGCCAAACGGGCCAAATCAAACATGTCTTCAGCCTGGAGGCGACCCACAGGCACATGCAAACCCACATAGTTTAGACCCGACTGCTTTTGAGCATAAACGCCAATGTGATCGCGCTTATCCCAATCCATTTCGTCTTTAGGTGCCTCTGACAGCAGGGGCTTGCCGAAGACTTGCTCTACCTCAGCCCGAAACTTGTCTAAACCCCACTCGTCAATCAGCCACATCAGCCGCGACTTTTGGCGGTTAGCCCGCAGCCCATGATCGCGGTAGACCAGTAGAATAGCGCGGCAAAGCTCTACCACATCGTCATTGGGCGGCACCCAAGCCTTGAGAGGGATGGCGGCTTCGCAGCGCTTAGCTGAGAAGAAGCCCCCTACCAGGACATTGAATCCTAAAACCCCCTCTCGGTAGGCAGGGACGAAAGCAATATCATTGATCTCAGCGTGAATAGAATTGTCTCGCCCGCCTTCAATCGCAATATTGAACTTACGCGGCAGGTTGGTAAAAGCATAGTTACCGCTGCCGTTGCCCGTGATCATGTCCTGAACCTTCATCACCAGGCCCTGGGTATCAATCAGCTCATCGGCATCGATGCCAGAAACCGGAGAACCTGTGATGTTGCGGACATTGTCCATGCCGGACTGCACCGAAGTCATCCCGGCATCGCGGAGCTGCTGAAAGATAGCAGGTACGTCCTCTAAGCGGACACCTCGTAGCTGAATATTTTGCCGGGTTGTCACATCGGCGCTACCTTCATCGCCATAGCGCTCCACAATCTCGGCCAGCACCCGCAGTTTGTAGCTAGAGAGAACACCGTGGGGCATCCGCATCCGCAACATAAACTTGCCGGGCGTAACCGGACGGAAGAACACGCCTAGCCATTTCAACCGCTGGGTCAAGTCTGTTTCATCTACAGCTTCCCAACCGATCTCGGCAAAATGCTCTAGCTCGTCCTTGACATCGAGACCATCCTTAGCGGCTTTGAACTTTTCAAACTTGTTCAACTTAACGTCTTTTTTGGCTGTGTTAACGGCTGTATCAACCACGACTTCACCTAACAATGGCTGCAGTAAAAGGCAACTGAACAAACAACAATCTGCCTCTACAAAACTTGGATTTTAGAAAAGGGATTAAGCAGGCCCTTGAGAAAGCTAACAGCATCCTTAGCGATAAAGATTTGACATTAGCTTTGCCCCAACAACTATCGGAATAGTCAGTCAAAAACAGTAACAACAAACACTAAACACCTCTGTGACAGAACAAGAAGTTCATTTCATTCACA
>JAAHIC010000353.1 GCA_010671965.1 Leptolyngbya sp. SIO4C5 | reverse complement strand
ACCCTATTAAACTTCGCTACTAAAACCAACGGCCCAAATTGCTGTCATTCGTTATCTAAGCGAGGACTCGCCTTGAGTGTAATTGCGGCAGCTGCTATCGGAGGTGCTTGCACGCCTGAGCAACCGCTGAGCCTTAATAGGGTAGATAAGGTAGCGATCGCCAACGCTACAAGTGCAGCTGACGTAGAAGCTACCGCCGAGCGCGCTGACGAACTGGCCTCCTCTGGCACAAAGCTAGCGGCTTTGACAACAGCGCTGCAGTCGGCACGACTGTTGGAGGAGAGCCAGACATCCGATGTGGCGATTCAAAATGAAGTAAAGGCCGCTCTTTTAGCTGCGCTTTCGGCAGACGCGACTGGAGTAGTAGAGTTTGAAGGCCATAGTGACCAGGTCTGGAGTGCTCAGTTCAGCCCGGATGGTCGTCGGGTCATCACGGCTAGCGATGACAACACAGCTAAGGTTTGGAAAGCTGACGGCACGCTTCTCTATACGCTAGAGGGGCACAGCAATCATGTTGTGGATGCTGCTTTCAGCCCAGATGGCAAGGTTATAGCTACGGCTAGTGATGGTATGTATGGCATTGGTGCCGTCAAACTTTGGCAAGCCGACGGCACGCCTATCGCAACCCTAGAAGGCTACAGTTCCTGGACAACCGATATCAGCTTTAGTCCAGATAGCCGTACCCTAGCTGTTGGCACTTTCGATCGTCAGGTCAACATTTGGCAAACGGATGGAACACTGCTGCAGACGTTGGAAGGCCACAGCAGATCTGTCATAGAGACTCGCTTTAGCCCAGATGGCACACTGCTGGCCACTGCCGAGTTCGGTGGCACTGTTAGGCTGTGGCGAACCGATGGAACGCTACTTCATGTTTTAGAAGGTCATAGCGATGATGTTTTCGATCTTAGCTTCAGCCCAGATAGTCAAATGCTTGTCACAGCTAGCCGCGATGGTTCAGCTAGGCTATGGCGGACTGACGGAACGCTACTGCATACCCTAGAAGGTCATAGCGACTGGATTCTTGACGTTAGCTTTAGCCCAGATGGCACACTGATTGCGACTGGCAGCGCAGATGGAACTGCCAAGCTATGGCAAACTGATGGCACCTTACTACACACCTTAGAAGGCTCTGCTACGGTACTAGACGTACGTTTCAGCCCTAATGGTCAAACCCTTGTAACAGGCGGCAATCTTCCTAAGCTTTGGAAAACTGACGGGACGCTTTTACACACGCTCAAAGGTTTTGACAACATGGCAACGGATGTGCGCTTCAGCCCTGATGGAAAAGCCATCTTGATGGCAGGCAACGATCGTGAAAAGGGCGGCCCTGGTAGTGCTCAGATTTGGCAAATTGATGACGATACGCTGCTGAACATTCACGCCAACCTCCATACATTCACCTTGCCCGACCAGAGTTCGAGACCGCTCACCTTCAGTCCTGATGGGAAAAGTGTTGCTGCCTCCAGTGACGACGGCACGATTAAACTGTTTCAACTTGATGGTGAACTGCTGCACACGATAGATAGCGATTTGGGATCGCATCCATGGGTTGTATTCAGCCCCGATGGGCAAACACTGGCTGTGTACAACTACGGCAGCGTTTTTGAATTGCGGCAGGTTGACGGTACGCTGCTTCACACCTTAGATGGACATAAGTTTGCCACAGGCGCTTACTTTAGCCCCGATGGTCGCTTGGTTGCGACCAAAACGGGTGAGGAAAATGCAAGTGTAGGAACTGTAAGGCTTTGGCAACGCAGCAATGGCGAACTTCTGCAAACACTAGAAGGTCACACGAGAGGAATTCATGACGTACAGTTCAGTCCCGATGGCCGTAGGATCGCTACGATGGACGCAAGCGGCATTGCTAAGCTGTGGGCTGCTGACGGAACGCTGCTGCATACGCTAGAAGCCAACGGCGACGACAGTGAAGATTGGGTCACTGGTTCCCGCATAAGCTTTAGTCCCGATGGCAAAACGGTTGCAACATCGAGTCCTGGTGGCACCATTGAAATATGGAACATGGATGGTGTTCTGCTCCATACGCTAGCTGATAGCGTTTTTATAAGCTTCAGTCCTGACAGTCGCCTGATAGTGACGTCCAATCCTCTTGATAGCACTACGGCGCTGCGGCTGTCAGACGGCACGCTAATTGACACCTTGGAAGGTCAGTACGGCAAGTTTAGTCCAGACGGTAGCACTATTGTCACTGAGGGCTACAACTCTATCAACTTTTGGCAAACCGATGGTACGCTTTTCTACCAGCTACCAGGCGACTTCGTACACTTTAGCCCAGATGGAAGCACTCTCTCAGTCGTTGAGCGAGATCTCGGTGACGACATTACGACTATCAAAACATTGCCGTGGGAACTCGGTCTGCTCAGGTCTTACACCTGTCAGCAAATAGAAGACTACTTGCAAAGCAGTCCTTACGTTTCAGAAGAGGCACAACGAGAAGGCTGTCAAAGGCAGCGGTCTGTTTATCGTTGGCTAAATCTGATCCCACAGCACCTGCAGGCCATCTGGCAGGATGGATGAGATTTCTTGCACCCGTTTTCAGCAGGGAGTTCTTCCCGCGCGGTCAAGAAAACCGCAATGACAACGGCCTCTGGCGTCACGTTTTTGGGCACGCCCTTGACGCGGCGTAAGAAGGTTTCAGTATCAATATTGGGAGGAAGTGGAAATCGACTCAAAAACGCCGCGATGGAATTATCACTTTTCCAAAGCTGGGCGATTTCTTCATCAGAAAATGATGATTGAAATTGCCAACCTCCCTCAAAACCTGCGCCGACGCCATCAAGACACAGCCAAGATTACACTAAAGATTACACAATGACAGAATAGACTATACTTGAGTCGCCATGCTGACCTGATACCAAGTGGTGCAGCGTTTTGACTTTGTAGAGAAATCACTCCAAGTTTAGCCAGGATTGAGGCTAATGCCAAGGCGAATTAATCCTAAATGTTTAGCCTGCGCCCAACTGAGCGCTACCGTTGCGCAACAGCAACACGGCCCCGATGGTGACAGCTGCTGGGACGAAAAAGTCTGTCCTCGCCGCCGCTCCCACTACCGCCACCGCCGCGACAACAACTCCAAACGCCGCGCCCAATACCGGGAGCAGGTGGCCCAGGCCGAAGCCAAGGTTTTGACCGAAATGGAAATTCCGCTGTCGCTGCCCCCCGTAGCTTATCTGTACCTCTACCGCGAGAAGCGCAAGGATGCGCCGCTGCACGCCCTAGCGGCTGCTGTTTGGCAGGGTGATGTTAAAGTTCTAGACGTTAAACCGATTCACTGTGCCGGACTGCGCAATCGCCAAATTCAGGCCTATTTGACCCAGGTTTTGGCCCGTTTAGGCGATCGCTATGGTATCACCAAGTTCGAGCCGAAGATTCGCTTAGAGCCAACTGAATGTCCGATCGCGAACTGTGCGTTGCGGCATAGCCCTACAGAGGGGATAGACCCTACTCATGACTGACACCCAGCCGCTGGAATCGGCCCTAGACGAAGCGATCGCTGCCGCTAGGGTAGCTCCCCAAACGGTCAAACTAGAGGATGTTTGGCAACAGTTTGCAGCGGCGATCGCTCAGCTTCCTCTGCCTGATCATTTGCGGTTGGGGGCATTACTCATTGCTCAACTAGCCCAGCTCTATGAACTCAAGGCCGGATGGCTCTTGGACGACTGGGAAGATACCTATCACCCTCAAGATCCCATCTTTTCAGACGAAATGCTGCAGGGGCTGGTGCGGCAAAGCCAACAGGTGGATGTTTCCATGTTTACCGAGCCGGTGCGTCGCCGTCGCTCGCGGTCGGATGTGCCCAAGCAGTTAGATTCTGTTGCCGATACGGTGGATAAGCAGAAGGTGCTGGCAATGGTGGATCAGATGGATGCCGAAACTGCGGCTCAACAGGCTCTGATGACGGCTCATGCAGAACAGGTTTCTGTTTGGATTAGGGCGATCGCGGTTTGGATGACCCAGCAACAGGTAGCAGAAGTTTCGCTGATGGAACTGCACCAAGCTCTGAACAGACCGCTAATCGAAGTTTGGCTGGGTTTACTGCTGGGCAACTATGCGCTGGAGCAGCGTGGCGAGTTTTATTCACCCGCAGACATTCGGATAAAGCCAGGACCTAAGTCATCTGACGCTTGATGAGCTGAGTAAACACTCCAGGCTGAGCAGCCAGTTCCTCAAAGCTGCCTTACCGACCTGCTGCAATCACATAGATGCGATTAGCTGGGTAGCCAATCGTGGTCAGCTACCTGAGTTGAAAAACACAGCTAAATTTCTGACGACTCTGAAGACTCCGCAGGGGACGCTTCTAATTCCGCATCTTCATAGAGAACCGCAAACGTCTCGGTAAAATCGACGCTCTTGAGCTGAAAATGGTCGGTTTCCTCTGCCACATAGTATTGCAACACCCAGAAACCAGCTTCATTACGGCGAAAGCATTCTACCCGCTGACGTCGCGTGTTAATCAGCACGTATTCTTCCAGGCTCTCTAGCTGCTGGTAGTCCATAAACTTATCGCCCCGGTCGAAGGCTTCGGTAGAGTCAGACAGCACTTCTACAACTAGCTTTGGAAAGCGCTTGTAGTTAGAAGTTTCGCGATCGCGCCCATCACAAGTCACCATCACGTCTGGATAAAAAAAGCGATCGCGCGCTTCAATCCGCACTTTCATATCGGCAATGTAGATCCGGCAGCCGCTGCCTCTGACGTGGCTACGGAGCAGAGCGAATAGGTTACCGGTAATTGTAACGTGAGTATCGCTGGCTCCGGCCATTGCATAGACTTCACCGGCGATATACTCGTGCTTGATCTGACTTTCGGCTTCTAGCTGGAGATACTCTTCGGCAGAGAGGGCGGGTTGAGGAGAGGCAACCATAGCAGATTAGTACAAATGTCTATGGACTTATTGTAGGTGAATTGTGAGGGGCGATCGCCTCAATGAAAACTGCCGATGAGATTCCGCAGAAAGCTAAGCGTGAAGGTGGTGATAGATATGTTTTGGCTAATTAGAATGAGGGGCTGTTCTATCAGTAATAGAGAAAGGATGAAGAAGAGAGAAACAAATCGATGGGGTCTGAGCGCTTGATACATTGGGACTATTCAGTTGGTATTTAGTTTATTGGTTATTGAAGAGGATGCTTACAGCCGCAGTTATCACGGGCAGCCTGAACCACCGCGATCGCAATTAAGACGAGGGCCTAGATTAACCCAATGACTCAGCAGAGCACAGAGCTAGCTGGTCGCTCATGGCAGAGCTACCGGGAAGTCCAACCCTGAGCGCACATTGCTATGCACAGCAGGATTCGGCATCAGGCCACAGCCATATCTCCTCAGATTCCTCGCTTGGAGAATGCAGAAGCTGGCCCAGCTGAGCGCGGGCGGCCAGCGCCCGCCGGCGTGGCTCTCGACCCACCCTTACCCAA
>JAAHIC010000352.1 GCA_010671965.1 Leptolyngbya sp. SIO4C5 | reverse complement strand
GCCATTACGGTAAAATAGCTGCCAAGCTGCGGGTTGAGCGCCTCGATCCGATCTAGATAAAGTTCGGCTAGCGCTAAAGGAGAGACTTCTCCAGAGCGTATAAGCTGAGCCTGCTGCAGCGCTGGCTGAAAGGCCAAATCGGTTAAATTCATTCACGTAGAAATTTATGCTTTTAGCATTTACCCACGATTTGGGTGGGATTTCCCTCCCTATTTTTAGGGTTAGCTAGCGGAAATATCTTTTATAACAAAAGAAGAGAGTCAGAGAACTTTGAGCTGCCGAGACGCTATGGATGTTTTATACCCCTCTGAGGACGCCCAGCAAATTTTGCAGATTGCGATCGCCAAAGATACTGAAGCGGGCGAACTGACCCGCGATCAGCTTTTAGAAATTGCGGGCGAACTGGGCATTGCTCAGTCAACCCTGGCGGCAGCGGAGCAAGAGTGGCAGCAGCGCAAAGGCGAAATCAGCGATCAGCGAACTTTCGACCGCTACCGGCAGCAGCGGTTTCAGCACCACCTGATTCGCTACACAGTGGTCAATATCTTCTTAGTCGCGCTGAATTTGCTGACAGGCGGCGGTCTGTCTTGGTCGCTTTATATCCTGCTAGCTTGGGGACTAGGACTCTCACTCCACGCTTGGCAAACTTACTGGCCGAGCCGTTTCAAGTACGAAGCTGAATTTCAGAAGTGGCGTCGCCGCCGCCACCTGCACCAGTCGTTCAACAACCTGATGAACCGATTTATTAAAGGCGTAGGCTAAAATGCTACGAGCGATCGCCACCGACTTGCGCAACTGTGTCTGCAACTTCTGATTCTGACCCCAATTCTCAACCGCTCAAGCGTCGCTGTGTCTTGATCTGTCAAAATCGCTCCTGCTTGAGAAGTGAAGCCGATCAGGTGCTAGCGGCTTTTCGGGCACAGACTGAGCTACCCGTATTTATCAGCCCCAGCGAATGTTTGGGGCAGTGTGGCTCCGGCCCGACCGTCAAAGTGATGCCCGATAATACCTGGTACTGCCGCGTCAAGGTCACTGACGTAGCCGAAATTGTGGAGCAGCATCTCAAGGGCGATCGCCCCGTACAGCGGCTGCTCCATCCCAGATTTCATCCCCAGTACGATGCTTACTCCTATCCGTCCGAGCAAAGCAGCCACTAGCTAGAGGCCGCTGCCGCCATCTTTTTCTCTAAAGCCAGCTTAGAGCGCTTAAACGGCTCCGGGATTTGCACCGGATAGTTGCCGGTAAAGCAGGCCGAGCAAAAGCTGTTGGGGTCTTGCTCAGTGGCTTCTAACATGCCTTCCCAGCTCAGATAGGCCAGAGAATCTACTTCAATCTGGGCCTCAATCTCTTTGACTGACTTGGTGGCGGCAATGAGCTGATCCTGATTGTCAGTATCAATGCCGTAGAAGCAGGGATGGGTCACAGGCGGCGAAGAAATGCGCATGTGGACCTCAGTCGCCCCCGCATCCCGTAGGGTTTTAACAATTTTGCGGCTGGTAGTACCCCGCACAATTGAATCGTCCACGATCACAATCCGCTTGCCTTCTAGTACGTCTTTTAGCGGATTTAACTTCATCCGAATGCCCGCTTCTCGCATTTTCTGGGTTGGCTGAATAAAGGTGCGCCCTACATAGCGATTTTTGATCAGCCCCTCCGCATAGGGAATCCCGGAAGCCTGAGAAAAGCCAATCGCCGCTGGCACCCCGGAGTCCGGCACTGCAATAATTAAATCCACGTCGGCAGGAGATTCTTTGGCCAGCCGCTGTCCCAGACGCAGACGATAGCTGTAGAGGCTCTCATCATTGACCACGCTATCAGGCCGGGCAAAATAGATCATTTCAAAGATGCAAAGCTTGCGCTGTTCTTCGGCCCACTGCATCGAAGTTAAGCCGGTTTCATCAATCCAAACCAGCTCGCCGGCATGGATGTCCCGCAGAAACGTTGCGCCGACAATATCTAAGCCGCAGGTTTCAGAGGCCAAAATATACTGAGCCGGGCCATTTTCCGTAGCGGGCGGCTCACCCAAATAGCCTAAAACCAAAGGCCGAATCCCGTGGGGATCGCGGACGCCTATCAGACCTTTGGGGGTACCAATCGTGAGGCTAAAGGCTCCTTCACACTGCTTCAGGGCCGCGATCGCGCCACTGGCCCAGTCCTGACCGTCATTTACTGCCTCAGCGATCGCAAAGGCAATCATCTCAGAATCGGTCGTAGTTAACAAATTACAGTCACGCTCTAACAGATCTTTTCGCAAATCGGCGGTATTGACCAGGTTGCCGTTGTGAGCCAGTGCCAGCGTTCCCAGCCGCGTCTCTACGACGGCAGGCTGAGCGTTGAGGACGCGGCTAGACCCAGTCGTGGAATAGCGGGTGTGGCCGACGCCGATTTCTCCCGATAGCTGCTGTAAAATGCTGTCGCTGAAGACCTGGGAAACCAATCCCATGTTTTTGTGCAAATGGACGCGATCGCCCTCAAAGGTAGCAATACCTGCCGATTCCTGCCCCCGATGCTGAAGCGAATAGAGGCCAAAGTAGGTGAGCGTGGCTGCGCTTTCCCCTGGTGCGTAAGCGCCAAAAACGCCGCAGGCTTCCTCTGGTTTGTCAGCACCAGATGACTTAATAGTGGCGGCTGAGGACGGGGCCTCAGAGAAAGTAGACGGATAAGACATGGATTCTGTCACCTGGGAGACCATTGAATGGGACAAGAAAGCAGCGAGTAAGCTACAGCGCTGGCACAGCTCATTACTGAAAAATCAAGCACAAAGCCTGCCTCCATCATAAAAGTTCACGCTTTAATCAGGGACGCAATAGGGCTTAAAGTTTTCAAGACTTATTTTTAATGGTTTCTTAATATTGGGATTTTAGCACTCTACTGTTGGGATAAGGAGCGACCGCCGCCAGTGATCGTTTCATCGCATACTGATAGCGATCGCCAGTCTTTCCGCCCTACTGACCCAGCTGACGTTCAATCGCCTTAGCCCAGCGATCGCGCATATCAAAGAGGCTAAGACTGATGAGGGGAACCGCTTCGACTGTTTGAATCATCAAGCTTTGCTCAGGACTCACCTGCCCCAAACTCAGCCAGGTGTTAGCCAGTGTTTCCTGTAGATAAGCTTCCCAAGCGGCGGCCTGCTCAGCCGCCACAGAGACGATAATCCTGGCACCACCTTCACCAAACAGCACCCGGTCCCAGCGCCGCACTCGCTGATCAATCGCCAGCGGCAGCGTAATCTCGGCCCCCTGCTGGCCGCTGATGCAGCTTTCTGCCAGGGCGATCGCCAGTCCGCCTTCAGCACAGTCATGGGCCGATCGCACCCAGCCCTGCTGCACGCCCCAACGACAAGCCTGCTGCACGCGCCGCTCCAAATCCATGTCAATTCGAGGCGGCTTGCCTGCCACCGTTTTATGGATAGCGGCCAGGTATTCTGAACCGCCGAGGGTCACCATCTCATCTGAGCGAGTCTCAAAGGTCAGACCCAATAAATAAATGCGATCGCCGGCGGCCTGCCAGCCCTGACCGCAGACTCGCTTTAGGTCAGGGATCAACCCCACCATGCCAACTACCGGAGTGGGATAAATCGGCTGGGGCTGCCCCTGGCTATCAACGGTTTCGTTGTATAGGGAAACATTGCCCCCAGTTACCGGCGTCCCAAAGGCCGCACAGCCCTCTGATAGCCCCCGGCAGGCTTCAGCTAGCTGCCAGTAGCCGGTGGGGTTTTCCGGGCTGCCAAAGTTGAGATTGTCGGTGACCGCTAGCGGTTCGGCCCCAACACAGCTCAGGTTACGGGCGGCTTCCGCCACGGCTGCCTTGGCCCCCTCATAGGGATCTAAGTAGACATAACGGGCATTACAGTCTACGGTAGCCGCCACGCCTCTGCTCACATCCCCACTGCCACCGAGTTGAGGCCGCAGGCGCACAATCGCCGCGTCGCCGCCACCGGGCAGCAGCACCGTGTTGTTTTGCACCTGATGGTCATATTGACGATAAATCCATTGTTTAGAGGCAATTGTCGGCGCTGCTAGCAGGCTCAAAGTAATCTCACTCCAGCTCAGGAGTTGCCCTCCTACCTCAATCCCCCCCGCTGTACAGCCCGGTAAATCCGACTCACACCACTGCCAAGCCTGTAGGGCATAGTCAGGCGGCGTTTCTGGCAGATCTCGGTGATAGATAGGCGTGTTGTCTGAGAGGGCAGTAGCCGGAATTTCAGCGGCAATCGCCCCCTGAAAGCGAATTCGCACCGTCGGTTCTGCAATCACCCGCCCCGCTACCACGGCCTGCAGGCCCCAGCGATGGAAAATGTCGATTAGCTCTTGCTCACGCCCCGCCTGAGCCACAAACAGCATCCGCTCTTGAGATTCCGACAGCAAATACTCATAGGGCACCATGCCGGTCTCCCGCACCGGAATCAGGTCGAGGTCAAGATCGATACCGACGCCGCCTTTAGCCGCCATCTCAGCCGTAGAGCAGGTAATTCCGGCTGCGCCCATATCCTGAGCCGCCACAACCGCGCCGGTCTTAAACGCTTCCAAGCAGGCTTCTACCAGCGACTTTTCTAAAAACGGGTCGCCGACCTGCACCGCTGGCCGATCGGCCTCTGACTTGTCCGTCAGCTCGGCGCTGGCAAAGCTAGCCCCGCCCATGCCATCCCGCCCGGTGGTCGAACCGACATACAAAACCGGATTATCAATGCCAGCCGCACCGGATTTGACAATCTCTTCCGTCTCCATCAGGCCGATAGCCATCGCATTGACCAAAGGATTGCCCGTGTAAGCCGGATCAAAATAAACTTCACCGCCCACGGTTGGCACCCCAAAGCAGTTGCCATAGTGAGCAATTCCAGAAACAACCCCAGTAAAGATTTGTTTGGTGCGCGGCTGGTCTAAGCTGCCGAATCGGAGGGAATTCAGCACCGCGATTGGGCGAGCTCCCATCGTAAAAATATCGCGCAGAATGCCGCCAACGCCCGTAGCTGCTCCCTGAAATGGCTCCACGGCAGAAGGATGATTGTGAGACTCAATCTTAAAAGCTAGTCTCAGCCCCTCGCCCATATCTACCACGCCGGCATTTTCCCCCGGTCCCACCAAGATACGTGGCCCCTCAGTGGGAAACTGCTGCAGCAGGGGCCGCGAGTTTTTGTAGCAGCAGTGCTCAGACCACATCACCCCAAACATCCCCAGTTCAGCACGGTTGGGATGACGGCCTAAACGCTGCACAATCTCTTCGTATTCTCCTGGCTTGAGTCCTTCGGCAGCAATTTCGTCAGCGGAAAAGGGCGGAACTGAAGAAGCAACCATACGCTCTTAATCACCAGGCAGATTTAAAATACAGGCTCTATTTTACCGTCGATATCTCTGCTAGCAGCCAGAAGAATCGCTCAGAATCATCAAGTAGCCTAAAAATGATGACAGTCGGCTTCGCAAAACTTTATTCAAG
>JAAHIC010000351.1 GCA_010671965.1 Leptolyngbya sp. SIO4C5 | reverse complement strand
TTTGGCCTGGGCCACGCGCATGTAGTAGGTGGGATCGCGGTAGATGCGATGGGCCATAATCGGCAGGGTGTCACCGCCAGTCACGGTGCGCGTATGGGTTAGGTCAGGGGAGCTTTTGTTCGTCAGCTTGGCCAGCTTTTCCGGATTTAAGTCCTCTAGAAAAACGGCGTCCAGTTCAGCCCGAATCGCCGTGCCGCTGCGATTAAACAGGGTGTAGCCGACATCGACAGACTGCAGCCGACAGTCAAAAATCAGATCGCCCCACTCCAGCTTCAGGTAGCGCGGCGCGTGAATGTCGCCATCCATGCGGGCGGCAATGTCAAGAAATTCCTCGACCCGGTCATGGATAGTTTTGCGAATAGAAAATTTGCCCAGTGAAATGGAGGGGCCGCCAGCGGCTAACCCAGCGGTGGCGCTAGAGTCGTCGATAATGAACTTAAGAGACAGGGTGCGCGATCGCGACAGAGAATAACGGGCCGTCCGGCCTGCCGTATTGATGCCCTGATACTTCTGAAATTCGTTCTCGTAGCGGAAAGAATAAGACTCTGGGTTGAACATCACCTCATAGGTCTTATTCAAGGCGTAGAAAATGCCGCCCTCCTGCCGCTTATCCGCCAGATACGACTTAATTTTTAGTTTTTCTAATTTTCCCCAAATCATCGCTCTCGCTGGCGCTCTAGAATTTGTAAAACCTGCTGCACGCAGGCGGCAATAATCGCCTCATCGCCGCCGCTGCTGGCTGTCCCAGCATCCCCCTGCTCGCCGCCGTTGTTGACCACGGTGGTGCGGATAATCAGCTCTCGAATTTCAACCGGCATCACTATATCCTCAGGCTTTGAAAACGGCTGTAGGCCAGCTCCATCGTGTCAATCACCACCGCGCTTTGGTTGGCATCTAGGTCTGAAACAGACCACTTAACCGGATAGGTTTTTTGAAACAGCCAGGCAGCAATGGGAATGTCTTTGGCATTGAGCAGTGCCACGAGCACATTACCGGGCTGAAACCGCAAAGTGCTCATGGCGACGTTGAACTCCACATTCAGAGCTGAGCCAATCACCATGCCCCGTTCCAGCACCAGATTGTCATAGGTGACGCGGGTAGGCAGGCGATGGCTAAACAGATTCTCGCCCCCTTCTCTGACTTCCGTCGCTTCAATGGTTGAGGTTATGCCGGAGACTCGCTGAAAGCGAATATCCAGCAGGTTGGGCAGAAAGCCGCCGACTAGAAAGGCCACCGTGAAATAAAAGCCGACGGGCGGGGCCTCGGTCAGAGACAGCTCAGGGGTGGCAAAGGGGTTCACCATAGGTGGAGACTCGGTTTAGATAGACGGATTAGATAGATGGATTACTGACCGTGAGCTTGCTTGCCATCAGCTCCAAACTTTCGATCGCCACCTCATTGCTAGAGGCATTGAAGGAAGGAGCATCCAGCTTTTTAGGAAAGGCATCCTGAGCCGTCCAGGAAACCGTCGGCTCACCGTTTTCATTCAGCAGGTCAATCCGCACGTCCCGTTTTTCCACGGTGTTGAGCTGGATGGTGCTAATCCACTCAAACAGATAGCTATCGGCCTTGACGATGCCCTTCTGTAGCGTCAGGTTCACCGGCGTACCTAAACCCGGCATGTGCTTAGCGCCGTCGCGGTAGCTGAGGCCGTCTTTATAGGTAATGGTTTCGTACTCAAGGCTGAGGCCGGAAACTTCGGAAAAAGCGATCGAGTCCTCGCCGCCAATAGTGACCCGGTAGTAAAAGACCGGAATTGGGTATTTATTGCGAATGTCATCGACAGAAGTGGCCATACTAAATAGCTCCTTTTAGCAAGAAATCAACGGGTTAGGAAATCTCTAAGCCTGCTGCAGCTTGTGGGAAAACCGCAGGATGATAAATTCTGCCGGGCGCACCGCCGCAATGCCAATTTCGATAATCATGCGCCCTTCTAGAATGTCCTGCTCGGTCATGGTTTGGCCTAGACCCACGCTGACGAAGTAGGCTTCTGCCTGGGTCGCTCCGGCTAAGGCCCCCTGCCGCCACAGTCCCTCTAAGTAGGTTTCAATGATGGTTTTGACCTTGAGCCAGGTGATGGCGCTGTTGGACTCAAAGACCACGAAATTGGTGGCTTTTTGCGTCGATTCTTCAATCAGGTTGAAGAGGCGGCGTACCGGCACATAGCGCCACTCGTTGTCGTTGCCCGCTAGGGTTCTGGCGCCCCAAATCAGGGTGCCTTTGCCGGTAAAGCTGCGAATGGCGTTGATTGATTTGCCCGCCGTCGGATCGACGTTGAGGTTTTCCTGTTCCTCATTGGTGATCTTCTCAGTGGGGCCAATAACTGAGGCTAGGCTGACATTGGCCGGTGCCTTCCAGACTCCCCGCTCCCGATCGACCTTGGCGTAAACTCCGGCCACGGCGGCGCTGGGCGGCAAGACCACGCGCAGGCTGTTGAGGGCCGTTTTGAGCGTGTTATAAAGCTGGGTATTTTCGGTTTGGATGGAGGGGTTGGCGAGGGTAATGCTGGTGCTGCTAGCGGTATAGGTGAGGGGCGTTTCGTCTAGGGGGGTGCTGAGGGTTGCTGTGCCCGTGCCGTTGACTGCGAGGCTGTAGTTACCGACGCCGGTGGAGGCCGCTAGGACATCGGCGGCGGTGGCTCCGGCGCTGGGCAGGCGAATAGTTAGGACGCCCTCAACCGCTTCTACGGCAATGCTTTGGCGATCGGTGACGGTGATTCTGAGTCGGGGATTGTCCGACTGGGGGCCGCTGTAGGTAATTCGCAGGCCGTTATTGCCGGTGCTGTATTGCCCGACCGAGGCGCTAGCGGTTGTCGTGGCGTCTGCGGGGCGATTGAGGGTGACAGAGTCGTCGGTGTAGTGGTAGGTGAGGGAGGTCTGCAGGTAGGGGTAATAGGCCGCTCCATACTTGAGATATTCGGTGCCAATGCCCTGCCTAAACCCCGCGCCGATGCTGTTGGTATCGCGATCGCTCGCCAGAACATCAAAAATGCCGAACCGATCCTTGAGGCTGTTGCACTGCCGCAGCACGCTCTGGCACAGGTCGTAGTAGTCCACCGGGTCAGGCAGATTCACCGCATCCGTTAGCAGAATCAGCGTCGGCTCATCTTCTTTGCGCACAGCGGCCAGCCCTTCAGCAAACTTATCCTTGCTGGGCAGCTCGCTATAGTCCCCAATTGAAACCACGTAGCAAGGCCCGCCGCCATTGTCGAAAAACAGGCGCAGCATGTAGTACAGCAGATAGGCGGGCGTGATGGCGCTGCCCTCGCCTGCCGTAATCTGAGTAATCTGCTCGTTCTCGTCTAGGGTGACGGTGAAGTCGGTGGCCTCAGCGCCACCAAAGATGGTGGTGTAGTCGAGAATTGAGCTGATGCGGACGGGCCGACCCAGATATTCGCTATTGGCACCCGCTTTCTCAGTACAGCCAATGAAGGCGGGTACCGCTGTCGCCACCGGCACCACTGACGGCGGCAAAGTGGCGACCTCCTCAACATAAACATTGGGGGTTTTGTAGGTAGACATACTAGGCTCCTTGAGGCAGTTTTGGCAGTGGGGGCAGTGTTAGTCGAAGCAGGCAGTTAGACATCTTCCAGCACGTTAATCACCTGGGTACCGTGCTGATTGGGTGGGTTGGGCAAATGGGGAATCCAGGGCTGGGTGTGGCCCTGGCGAAAAAGCTGCAGATTGGGTCGGCCTGTTTCTTGGCAGGCCACCGGAGCCGCAGACTTGAGCAGAATCGGCTGGCTCTGGGGAAAGCGCTGCTGAATTGCCGCCGTGACCCGATCCCTCGGCGCGATCGCTGCTGGGGTAAAGCTGATCTCAGTCGCCTTGTCCTGAATTGAAAACTCCTCAGCCGCTGCCCGCTGGCTGGCAATCAGGTAGTAAGTCCAGGTTTGCTGCTTGGCCTGAAACGTAAGGGTAAAATCGCGGGGCTGACTCAAATCTGACGGCCAAGCCTCGGCCTCAATCTCAACCACGCCAAAGACGGCGCTGCGGTGCAGGGCGTGCAGCTCAGCGATCGCGCTGCAGCGCCTTTCTAGGGCAGTTTGCTGATTAACGGGACGACTCAGGGCTTCTCGCTGCAGCACCGTTGCCGTTAGCTCTAGAGTATCGGCGGGGCTGCCTGCGCCATGACTAAAAACGTAGAGGCTGCGGCCAGTGCGATACTGAGGATCGAGCTGGGTAAAGCTGACAAAGGCCGGATTTTTAAGCTTGAGCAGAAAGGTCAAGTTTAGGGGCTCGGCCAGGGGGATCATAGGCTGATCAGACACCAACGGTACGAGCATCTGCAGGCCGTTTTCTCGCGGCTTGAGAATGAAGCGGTGACCGCGCAGCCAACGCTGACAGACCGCCGTTGGCTCAATGACAAAATCCGGGCAGGCTTGCTTTTGATAGTAGCGATGGAGCAGCTTCAGGCTGAGGTAAGGCTGGTAGTGCATGGCCCTGTTCTTAGATTTGCGAGGTCACGGTCTGAATGAGTCCTAACTCGGCTCCAATTTCCACTTCATCAACCTCAGTCTCCTGGAAGACCAGCATTCTCACCTTGTAGAACGCCGAGGGACTGCAGGGCATTTCTAAAGACCGCCATAGCTCACTCTGTTCCATAAAAGTTAGGTTAACCAGCTCAGTTGAAAGCTGCTGAATTTCCGTGTCCAGGGCGGGAAAACGATGCTGATCAAATAGGCGATAGCTGCGAAAAAATTTTAAGACTAAGGATAAGATTTTTAATCCTTCCACATACTCTTTGAAATTGGCAATGAACAGCAAATGAAAGTTGAGACAGAGATTAGAAATTGCGGCTTGATCAGCTCTATTTCCTAAGCGATTGACCTGAGCCGCACCGGCGCGAAAAATTCGCTCCTCTTCTATATTCACCAGCAGCATCGTAACGGCATTATTTTGCATCACGATGTCTCTGGGAGGCTGAATTTCAGCGAACTGCACGGCATTCTCTTTTTGGCCGCCCGTCCTAATTTTGATGTAGTTATTGAGTGCTTCCTGGAAAAAAAGCAGGGCTGCATCCAGCATTGATATGCCTCGCAGGCAAAAGGGCTTCCGTACAAAAGCTAAGTCATTACGCGATCGCCCGCATCAGGTTTTTGACAATCCTTAATACTCAAAGGCAACGTCAATGAAAGAATATTACGCTTCTTGATAAAACTGCCTTTTAGGGAGCATAACTATACAAAATTGGTGACGCAGCTCAGTGACTAATTGCGCTTTTTAAGGTAGGCAATTTTTTTGCTGAAAAAATGTCGGCTCAGAGTTAAGCCGCGTAGCGGGGTCAACTCTCACTACGGATGGCGATGACTTGGGCAAAGGGGCGATCGCACTGCAGTGCTAAAACCAAACTACCCGGTCAGTAATAGCCAAAGTGACCATGAACCCTACAATCAGGGCAAACTGTCTCTTTCCCAGCCCCTAATTTCCTCAGTGG
>JAAHIC010000350.1 GCA_010671965.1 Leptolyngbya sp. SIO4C5 | reverse complement strand
TGGAAATGCGGGTAGAAGCGATCGATCGCCAGCAGCGTGAACTGCACTGTGAGGTCGTCGTGGGTGGCATCTTGTCCAACAGCAAAGGCGTTAACTTTCCAGGGGTTTATCTTTCCATTAAGGCGCTGACCGAGAAAGATCGGCGCGACCTGATGTTCGGCCTCAATCAGGGCGTTGACTGGGTGGCGCTGAGCTTTGTGCGGAATCCTCAAGACGTTTTAGAGATCAAAGAGCTGATTTCTGAGGCGGGCAAGCAGGTGCCCGTGATTGTCAAGATTGAAAAGCACGAAGCGATCGAACAGATGGAGGCGATTTTGTCGCTTTCAGACGGCGTGATGGTGGCACGAGGAGACCTGGGTGTTGAGCTACCAGCGGAAGAGGTGCCTATTCTGCAGAAACGCCTAATTGCCACCGCTAATCGTCTAGGCATTCCTGTGATTACGGCAACGCAGATGCTAGACAGCATGGCCAGCAATCCGCGCCCCACCCGCGCAGAGGTCTCGGATGTGGCCAACGCGATTCTAGACGGCACAGACGCGGTTATGCTCTCGAATGAGACAGCGGTGGGCAAGTATCCGGTTGAGGCTGTCGCCACGATGGCCCGGATTGCTCTACGCACTGAGCAGGAAAGCCCCAACTGCTCCTTCGATGAGCAAAGCAGTTCCCGCTCAATTCCGAATGCGATTAGTCATGCCGTTAGCCGCATTGCCGATCAGCTTAAGGCGGCGGCTATCATGACGATGACCAAAACAGGGGCAACAGCCCGCAACGTTTCTAAGTATCGTCCTCGAATTCCGATTTTGGCGGTGACGCCTCAGGTTGGCGTTTCGCGTCGGCTGCAGCTGATTTGGGGTGTTCGTCCGCTCCTCGTGCTGGATTTACCATCGACAGGGCAAACCTTTAAGGCCGCTATGAACGTGGCCCAAGAGAAAGGTCTGCTGCGGGAAGGCGACTTGGTGGTGATGACGGCAGGAACGCTACAGGGTGTTTCTGGCTCTACCGACTTGATTAAGGTGGAGCTGGTAACGGCGGTATTGGGACGGGGTACTGGCATTGGGGAAGGCTCAATCAGTGGGCGAGCCAGGGTAGCCCATAGCGGTTTAGATATCAGCGACTTTAATCCCGGAGAAATTCTGATTGCGCCATGCACCAGCGCCGACTTTGTAGATGCTATCCGGCGGGCAGGCGGCATTATTACTGAAGATGACAACCTCACAGGCCACGCGGCGGTGATAGGACTAAGGCTGGGTGTGCCCGTGATTGTAGGCGTTAAGAATGCCACTGAGGTGATTCGCGACGGCACTATTCTGACGCTAGATGCGCGGCGCGGCGTAGTTTATTCTGGCGCACTGGGGCCAACTCAGCCAGAAGCTGCCCTCGCGGTTTAGGCGAACAGGCTGAAGTTCTCCGGTGATTTCAATCACAGGTGGTCACCGCCTAGATCACTGAGAGAGGCAGTCAAAATCACACGGGGATCGGAATTTTATCACCGGGCAAGTGACCAAAACATCCGATATTGAAGTGGCTGCCATCATGACGCATTATGCCCAACTTCAATTCTGCGCTCCCATCTGTTCCGGCTCCATTCTGGGAGTTACAGCGTACCTTTGCTCGCTTAGTGGTAGGTTTAAGCCTGACATTAGCGGGGTTAACAGCTTTACCCTATACCAGTACGACTCTAGCCAGTCCGCAGCTTTCAGAAAGAATAGGGCAGACGCTAGCTGATGGGGTCTATCTGTTTGGGCGATCGCCCCAGCCAGCGCAGATTGGAACGGAGTATGTAGTCTTTGAAGTCAGAAATCAGCAAACGGTGGGAGCTTTTTACAGTCCGGCCTCCTCCTTTGACTGTTTTCAGGGGGAAGTCCGGCCCGATCGCCTAATGCTTACCGTCATTGGTAGCTACGAGCAGACGGCCTCTGCCTACGCGATCGCGCTGCAGCCAGCTACTGCCCTGAGCGCTGCCCAGCAGGGAGCAGGGGCACCCACAACCCTAACGGGCTATCACGCCATTGCCGAGCTGAGCCAGACCGACAGCCACATTTTGGCGACGTGTCAGCAGGCAATGTCACCACAACAGGCAATATAGGCGATCGCGCCGCCTCATCCACCCCAGCGCCATAACCTGATTGACTGCATCTACATGCAAATTACCCTATGACCCAGCGACTTAAGTTTCGGCTTAAGCAGATTAAAGATGGCGATACTTTAGTGGGCAGCCACGCAGAGCAAACTGAATCAATCCGGCTGTACGGCATTGACTGCCCTGAACTAGCCCAGCAACCCTACGGCGAAAAAGCCCGTCGCCGCCTACAACAGCTGCTCAAGCCCTATAAAGAAATAGAAGTGATTGAAGTTGACCGCGATCGCCACGGTCGTCTAGTGGGCGAAGTTTGGGTAGCTGACGGCTGCATCAACACCCAGCTTCTCTGCGAAGGCTACGCAGTTGCCTATCGCAAGCATCTGCGAGACGAGTACCGGCTGAGATACCTGGCTTCAGAGGCGATCGCTCGGCGCAGCAAGCTCAATTTTTGGCGACAGGTGCGACCCCAAATGCCCTGGGAGTATCGCTATCATCATCCCCGGCGGTAGGGGCAAACGGCGATTTGCCTAGACCGTTTACCCCTGTGTTTATGCCTTCAGCTTTTTGGCGTCCCTACGCAATCGTAATTTCGTCAGACAAATAGACATCCTGAATCAGGTGGAACAGCTTGACGCCTTCCTTAAAGTCACGCTGAAACGTTTTACGACCCGAAATTAGGCCGCAGCCGCCAGCCCGCTTATTGATAACGGCTGTCCGCACCGCCTCGGCAAAATCGTTCTTGCCCGAAGAACCACCGGAATTAATCAGTCCGGCCCGGCCCGCGTAGCAGTTGAGTACCTGATAGCGAGTCAGATCGATGGGGTGATCAGTAGACAGGTCACTGTAGACGCGATCGTCCGTTCGGCCATACTTTTCGCCAGCGGCCTGAGCCACAGCCGCGTAGCCGCCATTGGTTTCCGGTAGCTTTTGCTTAATAATATCGGCCTCAATAGTGACGCCCAGATGATTGGCCTGTCCGGTCAGATCAGCCGCTAGGTGATAGTCTTTGTCCTGCTTGAAGACATCATTGCGCAGGTAGCACCATAAAATGGTGGCCATGCCTAGCTCGTGGGCACGGGCAAATGCGGCGCGGACTTCTTGAATTTGACGATTGGATTCAGGTGAACCGAAATAGATGGTGGCCCCGACGGCAACCGCCCCTAAGTTCCAAGCCTGCTCAACCGAAGAAAACATAATTTGATCGGCAGCGTTGGGATAGCTCAGCAACTCGCTGTGATTGAGCTTGACGATGAAGGGAATTTTGTGGGCGTACTTGCGCGAGGTCATGCCTAAAACGCCCAGAGTGGTAGCCACGGCATTGCAGCCACCTGCGATCGCCAAATTGACAATATTTTCTGGGTCGAAATAGATGGGGTTGGGGGCAAAGGAAGCTGCCGCTGAGTGTTCGATCCCCTGGTCAACCGGCAAGATAGAGAGATAGCCTGTATTGGCCAGCCGCCCGGTACTATAGAGCTGCTGCAGACTGCGTAAAACTTGCGGATTGCGATCGCTTTGAGCAAAAATGCGCTCCACCCAGTCGGGACTAGGCAGATGTAGCTGATCTTTAGTCACCTTGGCTTTGTGGGCCAGCAGGCTGTCTGCTTCATCTCCTAACAGTGATTCAATCGATTGAGGCGCGGATACACTAGCAACCACGGTAAGCCTCCTTGCTCTTGCTAATCAACACAATTTGTCGCTGCTCTCAGGCTAGCTCAGTCTGCTTGGGATCACCCTCGCGTCGTCACCCATAACTTCAGTCCTATAGGCTCAAAGTGCCATGTCTCTTAGACCACAAGCCGCTTTCCTCACCCTGGCTAGTCCTCACATAGAAAATCTAGTGCAGTTTTACCAGCAGCTTTTTGATCAAAAACCTGAACCTTACATACCTCACAAATTCGCTGAATTCCAGCTCGCTGGTATGCGCCTAGCTATTTTTAAGCCTAAAGCTGCGAATCAAGCTGAATTTGCTTCGGCCACCAGTGGTCGCCTCAGCCTGTGCTTAGAAGTTGACGACTTGGAGCAGGCGATCGCTCATCTGCAGACTCTAGGCCATCCTGCCACAGACGAAATTATGGCAGCTTCCCACGGAAGAGAGATTTATGCCTACGACCCGGACGGCAACCGCCTGATCTTGCACCAAAGCCACTAGCCTCGCCTACTCGTCGCCCCCTACCCGCTACCCTTCTTACCACCTGCCGCCAAAACCGCCTGCCGAAACCCCAGCACGACCAGAATGTTAGACACGGTTAAAAACAGCTCGGCGCTGCCGTGGAGCCAGTCTACATTGGCCAGTTCCTGCCCGTAGACCTGCCGCGCATAAATTCCAGCAGGAATTGTAACGGCGACAAAAATCAGCAGTACATAAAAGCCAATTAGGGCCAATCGAGGCGTTTGCCCCGACTTGGTTAAGAACCAGAGAAAGCCTAGATAGGGAAACAGAGAAACCGCAAAGAGGGTATTTTTATCAAGCATTCTGGAAAAGGTAACGAGGCTAGTAGGCGCATACAGCCATATGCCCTATTCAAGAGTTCCTATGGCTGCTACATAGCATTAGGCGGATCTACAGCTAAGACTTCTCGCTGATTGATTCCGGCTGCGCCTTGGCGCTGCGCCAAATCCACCAGGCAGCGGCGCAAAAGGCCGTATTGCCCACTACGGTCATGGCTGCCTGCAGCACCACTAACCAGTCTAGAGCAACAGCATTGTCAAAAAAGTGCCAGGTGCAGGCACACATGGCGCTGATTAGAGCAGGCAGCATAGCAAAGGCTAAGTAGCGCCAGGCCGGGCGATCGCTGACCTCGGCATAGCGCCAAACAAACCAAATGGCCGCGATCCACTCAATCACGCTAGAAATGTGAACCATCCAGGTAGGAATTGACAGGGCGTGCATAGCCTAGCTATCCGCTGGTCGCTGTAGCTGTTCAATATCGCGCCGTACCTGCTCTAGCTCCTGGGTCAAAGCTTCAATCTCTAGCTGCAATCCGCCCTCCACCGTTGGCATATTGACCGGATTGGCAGGAGCAGAACTGTTGTCGGTAGGAGCACCCTGATTAAACGAGCCGGGCATCTGAGTCATCATGCTATCAACCAGCCTGCGGGCTTCCTGCTCAGCCACCGTGCCTTTACTTTCTAAATCTTCGCTGAGGCGATTCCAGTCACCATTGATCTCAGAAAATTTCTCACTTTGCTTGGCCGGATCTTGGACGGCCTCAACTAGCGTTGCAGTGGCTCCTAGGGCAATGCGAAAGCCTTTTTGCAACAGTTCGGTAAAGCTATCAGAGTTCATAAAAGTTTAGATATGACAAAACAACAACGTCTCTAGATGCCCAAGTCCGGCATTGAGCTAAAAACCGGGATTGAGCAAA
>JAAHIC010000035.1 GCA_010671965.1 Leptolyngbya sp. SIO4C5 | reverse complement strand
CCAGATGAACAGCTCGATCTAGGGCAAGGGCATCAGCTCCAGTTTCTGCCGGTGCCTACTCCCCGCTGGCCAGATGGCTTGTGGACATATGACACCTACAGTCAGGTGCTTTACACCGATAAGTTCTTCGGTGCCCACGTCTGTGATGAACTGGTCTATGACCTGGGTTGGCAAGCGCTGCTGGAGGATCGACGCTACTATTTTGACTGTCTGATGGCCCCCAGCGCTCGTCAGGTACTCACCGCCCTGGAAAAGCTAGACGATCTGCCGAGGGTTTATCTCTACGCCCCCGGACACGGGCCGCTAGTGCTCTACGGCCAAAATGAGCTGACCCAGCTCTACCGTCAGCGCAGTCAGGAGCAGCAGGCTCAGACTCTCTCAGTCACGCTGATCTACGCTTCGGCCTATGGCAATACGGCCACCATTGCGCAGGCGATCGCCAGAGGCGTGACCAAAGCAGGGGTGTCAGTGGAGTCTATCAATGCTGAAGTGGCTGAGACAGAAGAAATTCGAGCCGCGATTGAAAAATCGGCTGGCTTTTTGATCGGTTCGCCCACCCTGGGCGGTCACGCGCCGACGCAAATTCAAACGGCGCTGGGAACGATTTTGGCTGCCGCTTCTAAAACTCAGCTAGCAGGGGTCTTTGGTTCCTTTGGCTGGAGCGGTGAAGCGATTGATCTACTAGAAAATAAGCTGAAGGATGCGGGCTATAGCTTTGGCTTTGAGCCAATTCGGGTCAAGTTTAAGCCTACCGATGTGACGCTGAAGTACTGCGAAGAGGCGGGCACTGACTTTGCCCAAGCTCTGAAGAAGGCCAAGCGACCTAAGGCCACTCGCACTCCAGCCTCGGCGGTAGAACAGGCAGTGGGACGGCTTGTGGGGTCGCTGTGCATCGTCACCGCCAAACAGGGAGATGTTGCTAGCGCTATGCTAGCCTCCTGGGTGGCCCAGGCCACCTTTACCCCGCCTGGCTTTACGGTGGCGGTTGCCAAAGATCGGGCGATTGAAGCGCTGATGTATCCGGGCAGCCCCTTTGTCCTAAATATTCTGGCTGAAGGGCAGCATTTAGGCCCGATGAAGCATTTCCTCAAGCCTTTTGGCCCCGGAGAGGATCGTTTTGCTCACATAGAAACCGAAACGGCTGAAAATGGCTCACCCGTACTCAAAGAGGCGATCGCCTATCTGGAGTGCGAGGTCAGCAGCCGGATGGAATGTGGCGATCACTGGGTTGTCTATGCCACTGTCACCAGCGGTGAACTGCTGCAGCCAGAGGTGAAAACCGCCGTTCACCACCGCAAATCGGGCACTCATTACTAAGGAGCATTGCTGAGGCTTTATTGCGGTCACTGGTGAAGGCTAAACTAAATATGCTACGTGTAGGGATACTGGCTTATTTGAGGATGGTTGCGGGGTGCCTGCCAGCACCTTTGTGTTTTAGGCATTTGGCCTAAGGAGCTGCTTCCCTCTGCCTCATGCCAGATTTAAATACTGGACTTATAAATCCTTGATATTGCCCATCCATGCCAGTTGTCCCCTATCGGCCTGATCTTTTTCAAAACTGCGAAGAGATACACCACTTTCTACAGGACTGCCAGAAAAAAGCAGTCCGCGATCGCTGCGCCAAAATTGCCAGTTTCTCCTTAGAGATTGAGCCATTAGATCCCATCGATTTACTTTCTGGGCTAGCCGAGAGCACGACGGTTCACTTTTACTACGAAGCCCCAACCCAGCAGCGAGCCGTTGTCGCTTGGGAAAGCGCTACGGCCTATCAGAGCAGCGGTTCTCAGCGCTTCCAGCAGGTGCGGCAGTTCATTAAAACCCAGCTCAGCCACATTGTTCGCTATCGTCCTCTGCTTGCTAAATCGGCTGAACCGCGTTTTTTTTGTCGCTTTACTTTCTTTGAACAGGCTAGCGGAGCTTTCCCCGCCGCCAGCGCTTTTCTGCCACGGTTTCAGCTAGTGCGCCAGCAGCAGCGCTTCAGCCTCAGCTTGAACTTACCGATTACGGCCCAATGCAGTCTAGACAAGGTTATGCGAGAGATCCAGACTTGTCTGACCCGGCTGGAAACCTGTCGGATGCTGGCAACCTCGCTGCAGACGGCTCGGACTTTAGTACCCGCCTGTGGGGCTGCGCCGCAGCAATCCTTAAGACACAGCCGCTATCTAACCTCGTTTCGTAGCGGCGTCACCCACGTTTTGACTCAGATTCAGCAGCAGCAGATGCGTAAGGTGGTGCTGGCCCATGCGCTAGATGTCGAAACGTCAATTCGGTTTTGGCTCCCGGCTTCTTTAGCAAATCTGCGACAGTGCTATCCAGACTGCTATATTTTCTCCACCAGTAATGGCCGGGGACAGACCTTTTTGGGCGCTAGCCCTGAGCGACTCATCAGCATTAGTCGCGGCCAACTGCTGACCGATGCCCTAGCTGGTTCGGCTCCTAGGGGCCAAACTGAACGACAAGACACCGCGATCGCCCAGCGCCTCCGCCACAGCCGCAAAGAGCGCTATGAGCATCAGGTGGTGGTCGATTTTATTGGCCAGCGCTTACGCCAGCTAGGACTCCAGCCTCAACACAGCCACACCCCAAATCTGCTGCGGCTCTCTAATATTCAGCACTTACACACGCCCATTTGCGCTCAGCTTAGCCCTGAGCATCACCCGCTGAAAATTTTAGAAGTGCTACACCCCACCCCTGCGGTGGCCGGATTTCCCAGCGAAACGGCCTGTGATTTAATTCAGCAGCATGAAAGCTTTGAGCGATCGCTGTATGCAGCGCCGCTGGGCTGGGTGGACGCTAACGGCGACAGCGAGTTCATTGTCGGTATTCGCTCAGCGTTGATCAATCAAAACCAGGCGCGGCTCTATGCCGGGGCAGGCATTGTCGCTGGCTCCAATCCAGACAAAGAAGTAGCCGAAATTCAGCTTAAACTGCAGGCGCTGCTGAAGGCGCTAGCAGTGGAATAGGGAACGGTATGGGGTTGGATTTTCGCAATTGCAATGCGCTTTGGGCCTCAGTCTTAGTTGAAACCTGGGTGCGGCTGGGCCTGAGGACGGCTGTCATCTGTCCCGGTTCTCGCTCTACGCCGCTGACGGTGGCGATCGCCCAGCAGCCTCAAGTTGATGCCATTCCGGTTTTAGACGAGCGCTCGGCGGCTTTCTTTGCCCTGGGGGTGGCTAAGCGATCGCACTGCCCGGTAGTGCTTATTTGCACGTCGGGGACAGCCGGGGCTAATTTCTATCCGGCGGTGATTGAGGCCAGTGAAAGCCGCGTGCCGCTGATTGTGCTCACTGCCGATCGCCCGCCAGAGCTGAGAGACTGTGCCTCCGGGCAAACCGTTGATCAGCAAAAGCTCTATGGCCGCTTTCCCAACTGGTATGCTGAGCTGGCCCTGCCCGCCCTTACTCTGGATAGCCTCCGCTATGCCCGTCAGATGGCAGTTCAAGCCTGGCAGCGATCGCAGTTCCCCCTTGGCGGCCCGGTTCACCTCAACTGCCCTTTTCGCGATCCGCTAGCCCCCCTAGCTGAGCCGGAAGCTGCAGCCTTTGCCGACGGCTTTGACTCGACCCGTTTTTTCGCCCATTTGGGTTCACCTGCAGCAGCCCTCAGGGTCGAGCCATCCTTCAACATCGATCAAACGCTTTTAGAGCAGTGGCAAACCTGCGATCGCGGTTTAATCATTGCGGGTCCTGCCCAGCCGCTTTGGCCCCAAGCCTACTGCCAAGCGGTAGCTCAGATTGCTCAAACCCTGGGCTGGCCTATCCTAGCTGAAGGCTTGTCTCCGCTGCGCAATCAGGCCCGCCTCAACCCGCAGCTAATCACGGCCTACGATGCTATTTTGCGTCAGCCGCCCTGGGCCGAGCGACTCGTGCCTGAGCAGGTGATTCAGCTTGGCCCCCTGCCTACGAGCAAAGTCCTGCGTCAGTGGCTGCAGCGCCATGAGCCGCTGTGCTGGCAGGTGGAGGCGGGCGATCGCAATCTTGATCCGCTGCACCAGCGCACTCGCACTTTACCCATGTCGGTGGAGCAACTGGCTCAGGCGTTAGCTCACCCGCCCTCTCTGCCTCACGCCTACTGGAAAGACTGGGCTGAGTGCGATCGCCAGGTTTGGCAGCGTCTGGAAACGGAACTGCGGGCAATTGAGCCAGTCTTTGAGGGCAAAGTGACCTGGATGCTGTCCCGGCACCTACCGGAGCAAACACCGCTGATCATTGCTAACAGTATGCCGGTGCGAGATGTGGAATATTTTTGGCAACCGGGCGATCGCCAGATTCAGCCCTTTTTCAACCGGGGGGCCAACGGCATTGACGGTACGCTCTCCACGGCGCTTGGGGTTGCGCATCAGTCGCGTCCCAGCGTTTTACTCACGGGCGATTTAGCCCTGCTGCACGACACCAACGGCTTTCTTAGCCTGCCGCAGTTTCAGGGACATCTCACAATTGTGATGATTAACAATAACGGCGGTGGCATTTTTGAAATGCTGCCAATTTCGCAGTTTGAGCCACCGTTTGAGCAATTCTTCGCCATGCCGCAGCAGGTAAATTTTCAGCAGCTGAGTGCCGCCTATGGCATCATCTATGAGCGCGTGACTACCTGGGAGAGACTGCAGCAGGCCATCAGTACCCTACCCGCTACCGGAATTAGGCTGCTGGAGATTTCTGGGGATCGCAAACGTGATACGCTGTGGCGACAACAGTTGCTCGACGGGTGCGGGCTTGACCCCGATTTTTCCGGCAGCCGTCCTCCCCAATGACCTAAAGGCGGCTCAGAACTTGATTTAAATCCATCGCTCACTCTACTTAGGACTACTGAATATACATGCCTGCTAGCGATCGCCCCAGCGATGTGACCCTGACGCCCGATGTTCTGCAGCGGGTAGAAGAAGGAATCGAGGCCGGACGGAGTGAACTGGTGCGCTGGTCGGTGCGAGAGGCGTTTGAGCAGTTTGAGCAGCGGGCGGCAGGGGGCCGCGATCGCCGCGCTGCGGGTGAACTGCGGCGCTGGGTAATGCGCACTTTTGTGCTGACGCTGTTTCAGGTTGAGGTGAAGAATATTGAGGCGGTGCCCCAGCGGCCAGCGATTCTAGCGGCCAATCATCTCGGCCATCTCGATCCGTTTTTGCTGCTAGCCAAACTACCGCCAGACCCCTACTTTTACATCCTGGGGGATGCCCGCACTCTCTATAACAAGTGGTGGAAGCGCTGGGTGCTGAGCTGGGCCGGCGGCGTGATTCCCCTCGATCGCTGGTGGAAAGAAGAGATCGCTGTGGTTGAGGCGGCTGAAGCGGGCCGCGAAGACCTAGCCGACATGGCGGAGGCGATAGAACAGGAGGTGCCTTCGGGGGGAGAGGTGCGATCGCTGCGGCAAATCGATCGGACGGTGGAGACTGTCCTAACCGATGGCGATGGTATCCTGCTGTTTCCCGAAGGTCGTCTAGGCAGTCAGGAAGGCAAGCTCTATCCGCTGAAGCGGGGCACCGTTCTCTACGCCCTGCGCAACGGCGTCCCCATTGTGCCCGTGGCTATCACGGGTACTCAGGATCTCTACCTGCGCAAAACGCTGACGATTCGCTTTGGCGAACCGCTGGAGTTTGAAAAACGCGATCGCCTCAAACGCCTAGAAATTGACGCCGCTTTAGAAAGGCTAGAGCAGGCCATGCGCCAGCTCCTACCGGCTGACTACAGCGAACCCCCAGGGCCGAAGCTGTTTCGCCACATGCTCAATCACCTGTTTTGGTAGCTGAAAATAGCTGCTCCATTCCCTGACTCACCTGAGTATGGGAACTGCCGCGAAATAGCCATAGCGTTGTTTCCCAACAGAAAAACGAGACGCCGCGAAATCCGGCATCTCTAACAATTTCAACTTCCTGCTGAATTTGTTCCATAGGTTTTGCTGCCAGAAAAGGCCCGGTATACAGGCCAATACTAAGAGGTATAGCCTGACTCAGACGGTGCAGCGGTCCCCGATACAGCTCCGCTTCAAAGTTATTGAGATCGTCTCGGTATACCTGCACAATGACTTCATCCAGTAGGTTCATTTCTACCCAGCGCGACCAGTCCTGCAGGTAGCGATCGTAGGCAAACGCGGGCGCATTAGGCGAGAGGGACACAATCATTTCTGGTCGCACTGCCTTAACCGCCGTGGTGATTTTTGCCATAAACTGGGTAATTCTCTCGGCACGCCATTGCATCCATTCCGGATCGGCTGGATTGCTGGGAGGGGCAACGCCGCCATGCTCCTGGCGATATCGCTCGACCGTATAGGGGTCATAGCCAAATTCGATGGGTAAGCCGAAGTGATCGTCAAGCTGAATCCCATCTACCGGATAGCGCTGCACCACCTCCACGATCAGATCAGTCAGAAACTGCTGCACTTCTGGATGAAAGGGATTGAGCCAGCCCTGATCTGCTCCAATCATCTCGCGTTTCAGCGTACGCAGCGGATTCAGCCAACCAGGACTGACTGCAGGCGGAGCGTGAGTATGCTGTACTCGCTCGCCGTTCGACATTGTGGTCAGCCAGTCAGGATGCTGACGGGCGATCGCTGAGTTGACAGGCATCATCAGCCCGTACTTAAACCAGGGAATCAGGCGAATATGTTGACGGTGTGCCTGATGAACCAGCCCGGCCAGGGCGTCTTGAAACGGTAGGGGTAAAGAGGTGAGGCGATCGCGCCGCACTCCGCCTGCCTGTTTAGCCACAGCACTGGGATGTAGGGTGTAGCCCCGGTTCCAAACTGCTGGATACAGCGTATTGAGATGATGCTGGGCTAAGTGGGCGTCGCCTCGTCTAAATGAGCGCTGTAATAGTTGAGAGCTGCGCCGTAGTTAGTTAGCCAAACCCCTCGTAGCTCTGTAAAAGCGGGTCTGCTTTGATGGACGACCGGAGCCTGCCACAGCAATAGCGCCACTCCCCAAGCCAAAATTGCCAGTCCTAGCCATCGCAGCCACTTACTACCGAAAAGGTGCTTCATCATGGGAGTGTTTCCCGACTAGCCTACTTCTTGGCAATAGATACAGCCTCTAACGAACAGATTTCGTACAGCCTTGAATCAGTCTGAGATTGGGGATAAGAACAGCGCCCCCATGCAGACTTACGAGACGCAAAATTAATTTACCGCCTTGCTTCGCGGCTCGCTAATGAGTGATTCAAGAACGCGCCTAGCAGATAGCCTAGGGTACACAACAGCACGCCGTAGACGTTGATCCCCAAATCCACCGCATATTTGCCTGACCCCATCGCCATCCAGGTGGGAAAAACTTGGGTGCTAAAGGCGTTTTCTACCACTCGCAATACGCCAAAAATCAGTCCGGGCCAAAAAGCCAGGTGAAAGCTCAGGCTGCTGGCTTGACGAATAAAGGACAGTAGAAAAATCGGCGCTAGTCCCATGACCATCGTGCCGCTGATCGTTGTCGCCAAGATGATGGCAGGCCCGACGCGATCGCCTAGATAAATACTCAGCAGGGGTAGATTGCCCAGCAGCGCGATCGCCACAATCCACCAGCGGCCAATATAGGCCTGCATTTCGGTTGGTTTGTCTTTGCGGTTTGACCAGTCCCGCGCCCCTAGCTTGGCAACGCTAGAAAAGGTAGAATCCAAAGTCGAGCCAGCACTGGTGAGCATGATGGCGTTAAACACCAGCAGCATTGGCAGGCCAAACAGGGCAGGCACTGCTAAGGTTGCATTTCCCTCAATCCCGTTAGCTCTGGCATAAAGACCGACTGAGCTGAAGAGAAAGATAAATCCACCGCTGATAATCCCGGCGATAATAAAGCCCTTTAGCATAACGCGAGGCGAAGTGATGAAGGCCCGATCGGTCATCACCGGATCGTGGAAGGGATAGCTAAAAATTTGGACAAAGGCCAGCCCGCAGAAGGTTAGACCTGCTAACCGCGTCTCTGGTTCCACCACGGGCAGGCCCTGAGTTACCAGCCCCGGCCCCAGCACCACTAAGATTACTACCAGCAGTACTGCCGCCAGCAGCATTTGCGCCCCGTCTGTGAGCAGGCTGCTGCGCAGTCCCCCCAGCAGACTGTAGTAGACGGTGAAAGCGGTGACTAAAAGGGCCGCAATCCAATAGCCCAAACTGCCCTCCGGGCCGAAATAGAGGGAGAAGACTTTGGTATTGGACCAGACCTCATTGAGCAAGCGAATGGCGATCGCTAGCAGGAACAACCGCGCACAAATTTTGCCGTATTTGCTGACTAAGAATTCAGGAATTGACTGGTGCCCGCCCCGCACCCGGATAAAATAGAGCGCGACCGCCGCTGTAACAAAGCTGAGATAGTAGATGGCGTAGCCGATGCCGCCCGTAATACCAAAGGCGTTACCCAGGCTAGCAGCGTTGTCAATTGACTTAGCAAAAATCCAGGAAATGGCAGCGCTGGCTACTAACAGCCATAGCCCCGGAGCCTGTCCTTGCCGGGATTGTCCTTGAAAAAATTCTGAAGCGGAAACCTTGTCGGGAGTAGTCGCCTGCACAATGCGGTAGATGAAAAAGCCGTATCCGGCCAGCAGCGCCCAAGTGAGGGTAATGGTGAACATGCAATGCCTCGTTACAGTCTTCTCAGATTTCTCTGAGTATTCAAGATTTAACCAGAAAACCCCTGAGGCAAAAATGAGTTTTTAATTAGAATCTAGCCTTAAGACGCGCCTGCCTTTTTAGAAAACAGCACCAAAACCGTCTTGAGGATCAGCTTGACGTCGTACATCAGACTCCAGTTTTCCTGATAGCGCAGGTCGAGACGAATTACATCCTCAAATTTTTTGACCGTTGATCTGCCGTTAACTTGCCACTCCCCTGTCATTCCCGGCTTCACGTCCAACCGCTGCCACTCGGGCACTTCATAATGCTCGATCTCATCCGGGGTGGGGGGGCGAGTACCTACCAGGCTCATCTCCCCCTTAAGCACGTTCCAAAACTGCGGTAGCTCATCCAGGCTGGTTTTGCGCAGAAAGCGACCGACTTTAGTGACGCGCGGATCGTTCTCGTTTTTGAACAGCGGCCCTTCTACCTGATTTTGAACTCGGTGTTTGAGGGCTTCGGCATCGGTCACCATTGAGCGAAATTTCCAAATGCGGAACCGCTTACCCATCCAGGAACAGCGCACCTGACCGAAGAGAACCGGGCCGTTGCTGTCCAGCTTGATGGCGATCGCAATTGGCACAAACAGAATGCTGGTAATGCTTAGACCGACCAGAGCGCCGACAATATCCATCATTCGCTTGGCCCGCGAATTCACTGAGGGATGCGCCGCTAATAGCTGACAGTGGGCTGCGACTGGGACAGTCGCAGGCGAAGCTGAGACACTATTTTCGATCGTAAAGATTTGGTTTAAATCCGTGACCGATAAGGCCATCATCACCTGAGCCGAAACATCCCGTAAAATCAGTTCGCTGTTGCGGGTTTGACACAGCCGCCGACAAATCACTAGCGCCCCGATACCGCTGCTGTCAATAAAAGTCGTTTCGCTCAGATCCAAAACCATACAGTTGGTCTGAGGGTATTGTTCATGCAGCGTTTGAAACCATTTTTTGAAAGCGGCTGCTTTGAGTACTGTAAAGGAGATTGGCAGCCGGATAATGCACGCTGACCCCTGGACTTCAAGCTGATAGTCCGCTGGGTTGGTTACATGAGTCATTGGCCTATTGAAGATAAATTAAGACAGCTTAGCCGGATAGTTCAGAGATTTAGAGAACGCTTGAGAAATAGTCTATGTAATTTTACGGGCTGTTTCTAAAGTGCATTGAATCAGATTCGTCTGCCTGAAAGATGCCGTATCTTTACCTAAGTTTCACCGATGGTCAAAATTTTAGGTAAGGAATGGCTGCCTCACCGGAGAACCTGAATCAGCCAGTTTGCCCAGCCCTAGTTTTCCCGCTTGATGGCGCTTTCATGCCAATGGCTCAGTAAAGTATCAGAAAGCAGCGTTAGGCCCACGAAAATCAGGACACCCAGCACCGTTGTCATTAGCAGGGCCGCAAACATCCGTGGGATCTGCAGGTTATAGCTTGACATCAGAATTTGATAGGCAATCCCCGAGCGGGCACCGCCCGTCCCCGCCACAAACTCAGCCACGACAGCGCCAATGAGCGCTAGCCCGCCGCTAATGCGCAAGCCCCCCAGAAAATAGGGCATAGCGCTAGGCAGGCGCAGGTACCGTAGGGTTTGCCAGCGATTGGCTCCATACAATTGAAACAGGTTTTGCAGGGCGTGATCGGCGCTGTTCAGACCCAAGGTGGTATTGGACACAATTGGGAAAAAGGCTACGATCCAGGCGCAGACCACCAACGCTGCAAATGTATTGTTCTTAAACCAGATGATAATGATGGGGGCGATCGCCACGATTGGCGTCGTCTGTAGAATCACCGCATAGGGAAACAGGCTGCGCTCAATCCATTTGCTCTGGGTAAATAAAACTGCCATTCCCAGTCCTGACACCACTGCGGCGGCAAAGGCCATCAGCGTAATTTGCACCGTCACCAGCAGCGAGGGAAACAGATCGGGCCATTCCTGAAACAGAGTTTGCAGCACCAGCAGCGGCCCCGGTAGCAGGTAGGGCGGAATCTGCAGCAGCCGTACCAAAATTTCCCAGCCCAGCAGCACGCAAAAGCCTACAATCAGGGGCGCAATCACCTCGGCTGAAAAAGTTTTCTTGAGCCAAGATGGCTGGGGTGGGGGGACAATAAGCGATCGCGGCTTTTCAATTTGCTCAGATTTAGACGACTCCAGTTTCACGCTGGCGTAACTCCTTTGGCACTATTGCACTGGTTCTACTCTGCCCTGAGTTGATTAGAACTATCTGTACCAGGTAAACGGTTCGTCAACCTAGAAACCTTCGTCTCTAGCCTAAAGCAAAGCGTAACTCGCAGCTCTACTAGAGCTAGATGAGCGCTAGCCAAGCCCGCAGCACTTCAGCTACGCTCCAGGCTTGAGCCGGACAGCCGCGCGGAGCAAAAGGAGCATCGCCGTCAAAAATTTCGCTGATGTTGCCGATGCCGTGATCGTAGATGTGATGCGCGATGGGAGCAAGGAAAGTCAGGGCCTGCTGGCGATCGCCATAGACCTGATAGTGGGCCAGCGCAAACGGGCCGAGCAGCCAGCCCCAAACGGTTCCCTGGTGATAAGCTCCATCTCGCTGCCAGCGATCGCCGCCGTAGTGCCCCTGATAGTCAGGGTGGCTAGGGGCTAGCGATCGCAGACCGTAGGAAGTCAGCAGACTGCGCCCGCAGTAATCGACGACCTGCTTTTGCTGAGCGGCTGTTAGCAGGGGCAGCGCACCGCGTCCCGCCGCCAGCGGCAGCGAAACCGCAAAAATTTGATTGGGGCGCAGGCTGGCATCGGCTCCGGCAGGGCTGTCAATCAGGTCGTAGCAGTAGCCCGCCTTAGCATTCCAGAAACGGCTGAACTGGGTTTGGGTGCGCTGGGCGATCGCCTCGTAGTCTTGGCCGGGCTTACCTAACTGGCGGGCAAACTGCACCATCGTTTGCAGAGCGCTGTACCAGAGAGCGTTGATTTCAACCGGCTTGCCCATACGGGGTGTGACTACCCAGTCGTCTACCTTGGCGTCCATCCAAGTGAGCTGAACGTCGTCTTCTCCGGCGTAAAGCAGACCGTCAGTATCTAGGTGAATGCCATAGCGGGTACCGCGACGGTGCCAGTCTATGATGTCCGCTAGTACGGGAAATAGAGCTGCTAACAACTGCTCATCGGCTGTTGCTTCGTAATAGAGCCGCACCGCTTCAAAGTACCAGAGCGTAGCATCTACCGTGTTGTATTCGGGCGTTTCTCCCACATCGGGAAAGCGATTGGGTAACATGCCCTGATCCACGTAGCGGGCAAACGTGCGTAAAATTGCCGCTGCGACCTCTGCGCGTCCGGTCGCCAAAGTCAGCCCCGGCAGGCTAATCATCGTATCGCGGCCCCAGTCACCAAACCAGGGATAGCCAGCAATCAGGCTTTTGCCTTCACCAGGGCGACCTATGGCCCGATCGACAAGGAACTGCTCGGCAGCCAATACGAGCTGGTTGATCCAGGCGGGAGCCCGAGCCGCTTTGGCAGAGCTGGCCTGCCAGCGATCGCGCAGACTCTGCTCATAGGTGCGGCGCTGGTCTAGGACGGCTTGGGCGTTGCGGTCAGCCTCGGCCTCAGTGCTGACAATCAGGGTGACAGAGTCGTTGGGCTGCAGGACGGTTTCAGCCGTTGCCGCCTGCAGATGATCCTCTTGGTCGCGTAGCCCACGGTAGCGCTCTAGGGCTAAATCAAAGCCATAGTGCCACTGGTGGACAGGCTGGAGGTCGGCCTTGTCGCTGAGTAAATAAAACGGCGTAGCTTTGGGAAATGCCTGCACCTTCAGGCCGTGGGCTACCGGAGCGATCGCCATATGCCAGTCCTGAGCCTGAGTATCGCTGTGGTAGTCGCGGTAGTTGACGAAGACTTTGAGCGATAGGGTCAGGGGCTGGGAGGCGCGGCGCAGGGTATAGCGAATGTAGGTTGTATTGCTTCCCTGGGGCATCCAGACTTGCTTTTGCAGCAGCGCGTCACCGCAGGCAAAGTTCCAGACCGGCAGGGTACCGTCGAGGTGAAAGCTTTCAATCTGGCGATCGCCGCGTGGATTGCAGCTACCATCGGCCCAGCCATTGACGGACAGGGGGTAAATCTGGCCCTGGTAAAGAGCTGTTTCGTCAGCCTTGGCAACTAATAAGGTTCGGCCCAAAGGGGGATTGAGGGCCGCGACCAAAAGTCCGTGGTATCGCCGGGTCAGGAGTCCTGCCACTGTACCGGCTGCATAGCCACCAATGCCGTTGGTGACTAGCCACTCGCGCTGAGCCGCGATCGCTAAGTGACGGCACGTTTCCCGACCTAATTCAATCGTCATAGCCCATATTCTAACGACCGCCGCCAGAATCTAGGCGTCCGGGCTTACCATTATTGGGGGGACGGTAGGCTGTCTTGCTGCGAACCCGATTGCGGCGACGACTGCGGATGCTCTGAGTAGAGTAAGCCATAGGTAGATTTCTGAGAAAATAAGGGGGACTGAATTTGCTGACAGGTTTTGATTCAAGTGGGTTCAGTCATTTTCCGGATGTTTTGCCCCTCATTCTATGAGCACTGATTGGCTACAGATTGAAGCTGTCGTCACCGCCGGACACCGGGCTGCTTCCGGCACGGCCAGCGACAGTCCCTATCCCCAGGGCACTATTGCTATGCAAACTCCTGCTTTTCAAGCGCGAGGACTGGATTTGAGCGGTTACTATCCGGCAACGCTCAACTTGGCGATCGCTCCCTATCACTTTGCCCTCAAGTCTCCGGCCTACCAGTTTCCCCACCTTCATTGGACTGACCTCTGCCCGCCGGAGACCTTTTCTTTCTGCGACTGTCAGCTTGTTTTTCAGGGAAAAACTTACAGCGGTCTGGTCTACTATCCCCATCCTGAAACCAAGGTGCGGCATTTTCAATCTGATACTCTGGTGGAGGTTTTAGCGCCGCAGATTCTGGGGATTACCTATGGTCGTCAGGTACAAATTCGCTTCGCGGCTGAGCAAGTTGAGCTAACTCGGTCTGATGCTCTGAGTTCTGGGGATTAGCGTCAGGCGATCGTTTACGACTGGGCAAATTAAGGATAGTTACTAGTGCTAGCCCATGCCTGTGAAGCCTATTTTGCAGGGGCGGCTTTATCGCCTCAACCGTCAGCCCTATGCCAACCTAATTTGGCCTCTGGTGCAGGTTAAACAGCTATTTCAGCTTGCTTACAGCCTGCTGCTAGGCATCATGTGGGACGAGCTAACTAAGCGCCGCAGCTATACCGATACGGCTACAAGTCTGCTGCTTTTGCTGATTTTCGGCGTTTTGTCGCTGCTGTCTTACTATGCGCGGGACTACGACCACTGGATTTTTGTCCTCTTTGGTCTGCTTTGGTGGTTTGATGTCGGCTTTGCCAAACAACAGTATTTTGCGGGGCAATCCTACCAGCAGGTAGCTGTGAAAGCCGATGAGGATGACCTAGAGATAGCCGTTCGCAATCAGAATCAGCTTTTATACCAAGAGTCTTTCCGGCGATCGCAGGCGAATTACATTTTGATTGAGCGGGTTGAGGTACGCGGCGGCGCGTTTAAGGAGGCGCTAACCCATACCTGGCGCGGCAAAATTGTGCTGCGCGATCGCTCTCAGTATTTGGTATTTGAAAAACGCTCGGTGATGACGGCGCTCAAGGCTGCCCGCAAGCTGCAGCGTCACCTGCAGGATATTCCCATTATCTTTGCCTGCAGCCAGGGCTTAGAGAGCAAAGCGGCAGAACTGCTGCCCGTCAGTGCGCTTGCAGTTCAATCAGCCGCAGTAAGTACAATTCATCTCAGGCAGCAGGCCCAGCAGTGGCATCTCTTTTCCCGCTGGAACTTGGGCAGTTCTGGGCGCATGATTAAGGACGCGCTGCAGCAGTCGGGTTTTTTGCTGTTTGTGGTGTTGACCACTAAATTTATGGCTGTGACGGGGGAACTGCTGCATCAGCTCCTGTGGCAAATAAATAATTGAGGTGTTTTGCCACAGA
>JAAHIC010000349.1 GCA_010671965.1 Leptolyngbya sp. SIO4C5 | reverse complement strand
TATTTAAGCAAGATTCAACAATAGCGCAAAGCACGTTGTGAGTAGAAATCAAATTGTTATTCACAGTGTATCGCTTAGTTTGTTCTGTCAGCATGGTGTAGGGAGCAGAGCGCTGTTCCGCAAAATGCACAATAGCGTCTGGTCTTAATTCGCAAAGCAGCGAAAAAAAGCTTTGATAGTCTGCTGCAATATCAATATTATAAAAATCTATCTTTTGACTAGACAGTTTTTGCCAAGCTGAAATTCGAGTAGAAATCGAAGTAATAGGAGTGAGAGACTCTGTTTGTAAGTCTATATCTATCTTTCGACGAGCTAAATTATCAACAATGATAATTTCATGTCCCAAGTTTGAAAGGTGTAATGAAGTCGGCCATCCACAGAACCCATCACCGCCTAATACAAAAACTTTTTTCATAGCTCAGATAGTTTTGATGAGGAATTAACTTTATGTGTAGCCTATTCAATCAATCCTATCAGCATTAATCTTTATCAGCCTTCGTCATAAACAGCCTTAACAGAATTAATATATTGCTCAATTTCTGGATTGAGATCGCCATAGTAGGCAATTTGCAATGTTCTTGCCTGTTCCCAGATCCATTGCCAATGATGGGAAGGAACGCCCGAAAAATTAATACTTTTTCCCATAAAAGGGAGATTGGGATCTTGGCTGGACTGAATATGCAAAATGATTGAATTCAGTAGCGTAGGATTTTCTCCCAAAAAGTTATAAATTGGGAAAAGCGGTAAATTTGCGTATTTTTCCCAGAAGCCTTTGGTAACTCGATTTCTCAAGAAATCAGTATACTGACTAATTAGCTGTGAAGGATGGACTAGCTTATCTTGAGTTATGGCAGATGCCAAATGACAGCTATTGGTCTGAGATTGAATATACAAAAAGGTATCATAAATAACCAAATTGCCGTTAACAAGCTTGACTTTGTTAAAAGCGTCAAAGGGTGAAAAATCTTGGCGAAGCTTTTGAATATCAACGAACATTTCAAATGTTCTTACTAAACCTGATTCGGCTGAAAAATATTGGTTAGTGTATGACCTAATTCCTTGAAACATAGAGTTGTGACTCTGCATCTGTTCGTAAAGATCCTCAAATAGATGCGGATTTGTAGGCATTGCGTCTAAATCATGCAGCAAAGCATATCGAGTGTCTGCAATTGCAATGCCCTTTGTCCAAGACAGCCAAGAATACACCCAACCCCAAGAAAAGAACTTTGCTACAGCAGCCTGCTTTGCATCGTAACCAATGATTTCAATAGGTAAGTTTTGAGCCGCGTCAAGGACTTGCTGTTTGTATGAAATTTTTGATTCTTCAACATCAAAAACTAGAATTAAGCGCCGCATATTGGGCAAATGCATTTTGGCGATGAAAGCGACATTGGCGATCGCGATCGCTGGCATATTATTCATGCAGCCAATGATAATGCTGTAGCCTGATTTAGGTTCTCTTAGAGGCCGCCAGCGTACCAAACCAGGTAGGCTAACATTCATGGGTAGATATCTTAGCCAAGCTTTAACAAATTCTAAGTGAGTCACGATGCTTCCTTAGCCCAACGGCTCCGAGTATGCGTAACATATCTTAATTTTTCAAAGCGCAAATTTCTAAACAGGCATCTTAAGTAAGTGAAATATGCACTGTTGAGCTGAAAAAAGCTGCAGTGTAGCTATCGACTGCTCGTTTTGAGTTTGAAATATTTTTGACGAATCTGCTTGAGTCCTAAAACAAGACTCCCTGCGATCGCTCCTAAGAACATAGACGGTTCAGGAACGGGCGGATTTTGTGACACAAATCCGGGGGAACCCACATCCTTTGAACCATATAAAGATGGATGAGCAGCTATGTTACCAACTTGATTGGCAGAGACGGCATAGGCGCCGTCAACGCCAGGAACGCTGAGCTGCCAGTGGCTGCCAACCGTTGGATCTAACGTAATATCCTTTAAATAGATTGAAGCGCTATCGTTGGGTGTCGGAAAAGAAGAGCTAAATTTTTCAGTGGCGCGCTCGAAGCTGAAGTCTAAATATGCCCTAGAAAAATCAGGGGTATTGTTCCATGCGTTTGTAGACCACAACCCGAATCTCATAACTTGGCCCCGTAGGTAAAACTCGCAGTAAGGAGCGTGGCCTAGCTTGCAGTCAGGAAAGAAAACAGGAATAAAGTTGATCTCCTGCCCGTTCTTTACAGTCCACATGTCAGGTAGAGAACGTAACCCATTATTGCCCCAGTCATTCTGAGGATCTCGAACAACGCTACCATACAAGACGGCGGACGAGCGGGCACCAATCAAACTGCCTTGAGGGATAATGCCTGGCGTTGAGCGATTGGTTGCAAAGACATGATTGGAGAGGTCAACATCATATTCATGGGGATTGTAGAGTTCAATCCAGGCGTAGTCACCATTCCAGTCACTATTGGGATCATACATAATCTCTGTCGGGACAAGGCCAATTGCATACGCAGAACGCCCCATCGCCAGCAGACTACAGCCTACGATTCCAAGAACTACCGGTGGAAACTGATAGTTCATCCTTATTGGTTTCATAATACTGAGACGCCCCCTGATTTAGGAAAGATTACCTAAGTTTAGCGCCTACCTAGCTAATGTAGATCTTCCCGTCTGTAGGTAATAGCTGACTCAGTTGTAGATTAGTAGATTGGCTAACCTGTCTACGTTTTACCCAAAGAATCGCTTTGTACCCCTTTAACAATTCGCGATAGCTCGCTTTTTTCATCCACTGTGATTCGCGTGGGGGAACCGCTGATAATTCGCTCCAGGTTACGGAAAGAGTCTTTAATTTCAGGGCCTTTTTCGCTGATGGTGTACTCGCGAATGCCTTTATCATGCCAGGAACCTCTCATCTTAAAGACATTAATGGCGCGAGACATTTCACCTCTGATTTCGACATATTGCAGCATCAGGATGGTGTCTGTAATCGTAGAGATGTGAGAATCTGTGACAGAGTGCGATCCCATAAACTGCTCGGTCGTGTTAGTGAAAAATCCGGTAATTTCTTCCTGCTTGGCGTAGCCTGTAACCCCAATCACGAACTGGCGAAACGAATTGTTGTTAACGCCGCGATCGAGCGCGGAGAGAGAATCGATCGCCATGCGAGATGGCTTGAAATGAGTAATTTCAGACTTAATAATTTGGAGATGATCTTCTAGTCCGGCTGATTCTGGATAAGCGCAGATAATTTTCAGCAAACCCTGCTGTTCTAGATCTTCAAAGTCAATACCCCAAGAATAGGCATTGCGGAAAAGCTGGGCGCGAGACTCTTCATAAGCAAATAAGACGGCTCGCTCTCCGGCGCGGCAGCCATCTTCTAAAAATTTGCTGACTAGCAATGTTTTGCCGGTTCCGGTTGCTCCCGTAGCCAGGATAATCGAGTCTTTGAAGAAGCCGCCACCGCACATTTCGTCCAGCGTTTTAACGCCAGAGGAAACTCGGACGTTAGACGATCGCTGAGTTAAGCGCATAGCCCCCAGTGGGAAGATATTGATGCCCTGATCGGTAATTGTAAAGGGATACTCCCCTTTCATGTGAGTTGTTCCCCGCAGCTTTAGAATTTCAATCGTGCGGCGACGACGTTCACCTTCTAAGACATTACGCACAATGACCACATTGTCGGAAACAAATTCTTCAACGCCATAGCGAGCTACTGGCCCGTACTCGTCTACGCGCTCAGTCGTCATGATGGAAGTCACTCCCGTCTGCTTTAGACGAGCGACAAGCCGAAAAATCTCTCGCCGTACGACAGAAGCCGCGTCGTATTGCTGAAAAACGGCTGTGACTGAATCAATTGAAACCCGTTTGGCCTGGTACTTGCGAATGGCGTACTGGATGCGCTCAATTAGGGCTGAGAGGTCAAAATTGCCTACAACATCCTGGCCTTCAGGATCAGGAGAGGCATCTAAAATAAATAGTCGGCCATCATCTATAAGCTGTTGTAAATCCCAGCCAAAGCTCTGAGCATTAGTGATGATATCTTCTGGAGATTCTTCAAAGGTGACAAAGACGCCTGATTCATCAAAATGGACAATGCCGTTGTAGAGAAATTGAACCGCCATCAGGGTTTTACCGGTACCGGAGGTACCGCTCGCCAGCGTAGTCCGACCCGCTGGAAGACCGCCATGACTAATATCGTCAAAGCCCTCAATCATGGTGCGAATCTTTTGAACGCCTGTCAGCTTTTTTTTGGGTAAAGCTTTTTCATCTTGAGAAGACTGGCTCATAGGAGTATCAAAAGAGAAATACTAAACATAACTACAAAAAGGGAAAGGAAAAACCATTAAAAATTCTTTGAGAGGTTGATAGCGAAAAAAGTCTGGGTCTGTATCGAGGATCTAAAATTTGCTCTAGCTAAAGCGCTCCTCTTCTTGCAGTTCGTCGTATAAAAGATCCAGGCCAATTAGAACGCGCTCTCGATCGGAAAGATCCCCAATTATTTTGCGCACTGGCGGCGGCAAAATTTTAGCTAAAGTCGGCGTTGCTAGAATTTTGTCCTCTTCTGCTAGCTGGGGATTCTTAAGCACATCAATCACTTTAAGCGCATAGACCCCCTGAAACTCCTGTTCGAGAATATTGTTTAAGGTTTTCAGGGCTCGAATCGAGTTGGGCGTGTTGCCCGCTACGTAAAGCTTCAAAATATAAGTTTTTTTAAGCGGACTCATAGCTCTTAAGTTTTAGCTTGAAGAATTTCAGGTAAGCGCAAAGATAAGTTTTAAGGTTCTCTAGGAATAGAACGGCGATACATTTCGCAGAGATGGGCAATCACATCAATCAGGGTGAGGCGGTAGTCCAGCAAAATCTCTTCACTGCGTCCCTCAAGCTGTAGCTGCTTTGAAAATTCATCCATCAGATCCATGTGAATTTCAACAATCTGAGAGACCGGAATATTGGCAAAAAAAGCTATGTTGACATAGTCATCGATTTTCTGATTGAGAGCAGAATCTTCAGAAAAATAGCTCAAAACGATACTGCGATAGTCACTGCTCAACTTATCTATTAGTTCTTGGCGCTCTGCGCGGGTCATATTGCGAAAAAAGTTTTGGGCATTGCGCTTGTAGTAAACTCCAAGATACCCTAAACGCTCCTTCAGTTTTTTAGCAAGCTTTTGTTGCTTACTAGTCAAGGCGCTGCGACTCTCGGTGGCTCTAGGAGAATTATCAGCATCGCGATCGCTGACAGCTAGAGTGACAAATCGGTTGATAGCTTGGTGAATACAGTTTTCTAAGTCGTTGAGATTTTTGTGATCTAAATAAGTCACAACAGCCTGTAGGGTAGGCAGCACGCTTGAATCAGCTTCTGTCTCCTGATGAGGCGCTACGGTATCAGCTCCGCTATCGATGACAATAATCGGCAGCAGGGACTCTTTGGCTTCTAGCTGCGCGAGTATATGCTCAAGGTTTGCGCTCCGCTGCAAGATGAGGCAGTCAATTTGCTA
>JAAHIC010000348.1 GCA_010671965.1 Leptolyngbya sp. SIO4C5 | reverse complement strand
CCTGGCTCGAATTATTGCAGTAGGATAAGAGCGCGGAAGAACGCCCACGTAGTGGCGATTCCTCCTAGGAGGTAGTGCGCTACTCCAACAGCCCGACCTTGAGTAATGCTCAGAGCGCGAGGCTGAATTGCCGGAGCAACCTTGAGCTTGCTATGCGCCCAAACAATTGACTCAATTAGCTCTTGCCAGTAACCACGACCGCTAAACAGGAACATGAGGCTGAAGGCCCAAACAAAGTGAGCGCCCAGGAACATCAAGCCGTACGCAGATAGGGCTGAACCGTAAGAACCAATCACCTGAGAAGCCTGAGCCCACAGGAAGTCGCGCAACCAACCATTAATCGTGATTGCACTGGTTGCAAAGTTACCTGCCGTGATGTGAGAAACCGAACCGTTGGCGGAAACAGTCCCCCAAACATCCGACTGCATTTTCCAACTGAAGTGGAAGATTACAATCGACAGGGAGTTGTACATCCAGAAAAGACCGAGGAAAACATGGTCCCAACCAGAAACCTGGCAGGTGCCCCCCCGACCTGGACCGTCACAAGGGAAGCGGAAGCCTAACTCACCCTTGTCGGGGATTAGACGAGAGCTACGAGCGAACAGGACGCCCTTGAGCAGAATCAGCACGGTGACGTGAATCGTGAAAGCGTGAATATGGTGCACCATGAAGTCTGCCGTCCCCAAGGTGATCGGCATCATGGCAACCTTGCCACCCACTGCGACCACATCACCGCCAAAGACTGGGCTAACACCAGCTAAAGCATTAGGCGCAGTAGAACCTGCGGCTGCCGCGTGTAGGTTTTGCACCCACTGGGCAAAGACAGGCTGTAGCTGAATGGCGGAATCAGAGAACATGTCCTGAGGACGACCCAGAGCACGCATGGTGTCGTTGTGAATGTAAAGACCAAAGCTATGGAAGCCCAGGAAGATACAAACCCAGTTCAGGTGGGAAATAATGGCATCACGGTGACGAATCACCCGATCCAATAGGTTGTTGACGTTATTGGACGGCTCATAGTCGCGCACCATAAAGATGGCAGCGTGAGCGCCCGCACCGACAACCAGAAAACCGCCAATCCACATGTGGTGGGTAAACAGCGATAGCTGCGTCGGATAGTCTGTGGCCAGGTATGGATAGGGCGGCATGGCGTACATGTGGTGGGCCACGATGATGGTCAGCGAACCCAGCAAGGCCAGGTTAACCGCCAGTTGCGCATGCCAGGAAGTCGTCAGGATCTCATAGAGTCCCTTATGTCCTTCACCTGTGAAGGGGCCTCGGTGGGCTGCGTGCATTTCTTTAATGCTGTGACCAATACCCCAGTTGGTGCGGTACATATGGCCAGCAACAATAAATAGAACCGCCAAAGCCAGGTGATGGTGAGCAGTATCGGATAACCACAGACCACCCGTGACCGGGTTCAGGCCGCCCTTGAAGGTCAAGAAGTCAGAATAAACTGACCAGTTCAAGGTGAAGAAAGGCTTCAAGCCTTGGGCGAAGCTGGGATACAGCTCAGCCATCAGGCTTCTATCCAAAATAAATTCGTGAGGTAGCGGAATATCTTGAGGGGCTACGCCAGAATCTAGAAGCTTATTAATGGGCAAGGAAACGTGAATCTGATGTCCTGCCCAGCCAAGGCAGCCCAGACCTAGCAGACCTGCTAGGTGGTGGTTCAACATCGATTCAACATTTTGGAACCATTCCAGCTTGGGTGCCCGCTTGTGGTAGTGGAACCAACCAGCAAACAGCATCAAAGCTGCCATTACCAGACCGCCGATGGCAGTCGCAAATAGCTGGAACTCATTGGTGATACCAGAAGCTCGCCATAGCTGGAAAAAGCCAGACGTAATCTGAATACCTTGGAAACCACCGCCCACATCTGCGTTAAGGATTTCCTGGCCGACAATCGGCCAAACAACCTGTGCGCTGGGCTTGATACTAAGGGGATCTGCTAACCAAGCTTCATAGTTAGAAAAACGAGCGCCGTGGAAATACATACCGCTCAGCCAGACGAACACAATAGCCAGGTGGCCAAAGTGCGCGCTGAAAATCTTGCGGGAAATATCTTCTAGGTCGCTGGTATGACTATCAAAATCGTGAGCGTCGGCATGGAGATTCCAAATCCAAGTTGTGGTTTTGGGACCTCGGGCTAAAGTTCGGTCAAAGTGCCCAGGCTTGGCCCACTTCTCAAAGGAAGTAGGAACTGGGTCTTTGTCAACCAGGATCTTTGCCTTTGCCTCCCGCTCGCGCGGGGTAGTTGTCATGGAGACTCTCCTCTCTCTAGACAAGAACGAGATGATCTCAATCCGAGTTTTATCAGTCGCATCCTTCTAACGCAGGTTAGAAAAGCGGTTGAAGGACATGACCCATCGGGAATGAGTGCTCTTGAGCATTATAGTCGGGTGATCTGACCTTTTTTTAAGCAGGTTAACAATAATTCAATCTGCGAAAATCCTGAGTACATCAGGCTTGCAACGCTGAGGGAAGCACGAAATTGATGGACAACAGGCTTTCCATTAACAAATCTCAATAACATTCTTTGCGGAGCACAAAGAGTCAATAAGTCTCGTAAGATTGCAGGTATTTCATCTCATAAATACTTATCGCTTCCTTAAGCTGCGCTTATCAGGTATCAAATTGCGGCCAATCCGTGAGAGGGTTGCTATGAGAGTCTTTAGCCTGGGCAGGCTGTGGAAAAATTGGCAGTCTGCTTGTGATGTTCTATAGATAGGGTTTGGGCTTTGTGAGTCAGAACAAAAAGGTAGCTAGGATGAATTGGCGACAGCAAGGATGGCGGTATTTATTAAGCTTTTGGCTAATATTAGGGGTCGCTTTGGGGGGAGTCGGCTGTAGCGATCGCCCGTCTGCCCCCCAGCAGCTCCTAAGTGAGCCAACAGAGCAGCCTAACCGCCTGGCAGGGGGGATTTCAGAAGTTTCACCGCCTGAAACCGTTCAGTCTTTAGGTCAGCTCTTAGAAATTTACCAGCCCCAAGTCAAAATCACAGCGCCTCGCCCCGATCAGGTGTTTCAGAGCCAATCTGTCTCGGTGCGGCTGCAAGTGCAAGACTTGCCTCTATTTAAAGATGAGGCGCTGAAACTGGGGCCGCACTTACATCTGTTTTTAGACGATCAGCCCTATCAGGCTGTTTACGATGCCAGTCAGCCAGTTACGCTGACAGACCTGTCTCCCGGAACTCATACGCTGCGGGTGTTTGCCTCCCGTCCCTGGCATGAAAGCTTCAAAAACCAGGGAGCTTACGATCAGCTCACCTTCCATATATATGCGAAAACGCCAACCTACCAGTTCGATCGCGATCGCCCCTTGCTCACTTACAGCCGCCCTCAAGGCAGCTACGGGGCTGAACCGATCATGCTGGACTTCTATATAAATAATGTGCCGCTGCACATGATTGCCCAGGAAGATACAGAGGATGATATTCCTGACTGGCGGATTCGCTGCAGCGTCAACGGCCAGAGTTTTATCTTTGACCAGTGGCAGCCCATCTATCTCAAAGGATTCAAGCCAGGTAAAAACTGGGTACAGCTAGAGCTAATTGACGAGCAGGGCCGCCCTATTGCCAATACGTTTAACAACACGGTGCGGGTAATTGACTATCAGCCGGGGGGCAGCGATACCCTGTCGCAGCTCGTGCGCGATGAGTTAGACATAGCTGCGATTAAGGGCATTATCGATCCAACTTATGAGCCGCCAGCCGAGCCAGAAGCGCCGCCAGCTCCCGCCGAGCCTCCGGTTGAACCGATTGAACCTGAAGTCCCTGCAGTACCAGAGACACCGCCGCCGGTCACTGAACCCGAAGCCACCGAGCCCGAAGTCGCTGAGCCAGTTTCCCCGGTTCCCGCTCAACTTGAACTATCTCCCCAGACAGAAGGTGGACAGGCAGCGCCCAACAAATCGCAGCCCAAATCGCCCGAGACAGACCAAAAGCTGCCTGCACCGGAGGCCCCCGACAAGGCACCTTTACCGGAAGAAACCCTAGAAACTCCAGCCGATTTCCGTCTCCGGCCCGTACCTGATGAGCCGCCTGCTAGTGAGGCACCAGCTCTAGAGCCGGAGGTTGCTTCGCCTGATGTCTCGAAACCCTCAGCAAAAGCTGCACCTGAGACGCTGGAGCCTGCCGCCGAAGCTGAAATCGCGCCCCCAGCGGCTCCAACCGCCAAGACTCAGGGAACGCGGTCTGAGCGATCGCAGCCATCAACACCCGCAAAAGCTCAACCTCAGCCCAAAACGGCTGTCCCGACCCCAGAGAAAACGGCTGAGCCAGGATCTCAGCCTGCTACTACAGACGAAGCTGAGGTGAGTGTTCCAGCAGCCGAGCGACTGCCGAAAAGCTCAATCAAGCCAGAACTTCCTGAGCCGTCTGATATGCCCGTCGAGATTATCGAAGGACTGCCATCAGAACCTGAGTCGGAGCCAGCCCAGCCAATGGAACCAGACGATGTCTCTGCAGTTGACTCCCGACAGTTTTTCAATCGATTTCGCCGCTTACGACAGCGCCTGATCGAACCTAAGCTAGCTGTGCCCGATGTGGCCCCTGAGGCTCCGGCGCCTATTCCTTCGGCGCTAGAGCCTCCCCTAGACGCAGCCAGTTCACCTTCCCCTGAACAACCCGTAGACCTGCCGACTGAGGTAGACTCTGGCCGTTCCGACTAGCCCTATCGCGGCTAGAGGGAGCCAGGAAAGCTAGCTCTCTCTAACTTCAACCTAAAAAAGGCAGCCAGTTCCGCAAGCTGACTGCCTTTCTGGCCTATTGGAATGACCGACCTAAAAATGTAGGTTGGGCCAACAATGGAAAGCTCAACAGCATCCTTGTCGATGTTGGGTTTCGTTATGCTCAACCCCAACCTACAAAAGCCCTAATTTTGGCTGTGTCGCGCCGCTATTGCGACATTTTAAGGGGGGGTTAGTAGCTATCATCACCGACAACGGTGAGCAATGTTAGCTGATGATTGGCCTGATTGAGGCGGTCGGCGATCGCCTGCTGCCAGTTCAAACTCACGGTTGGATCGGCTAGAATTTCTTGGGCTTGCTGGCGATATAGGGCGCTTTTAACCGTATCTACGAGGTCGAGGGATTTCAGATTTTCGTAAACTGCCTGTGGAGAGAGTAAGTCCATCTGTCTTGATCTCCTTTGAAATGTTTGTGAAACTGGCGTTTTACCCAGATAGCTCAGCCACAGTTTAGAGATTGAGAGCTAGGGTGTTGTGCTGTTCAGCCAGCGCGAGTACTGAGCCAGTTTGAGAGTTAACTTAAATTTTGGGTTAAGACGATTCCCAATTGACGTGACCTCTCACAAAGCTTTAGTCTGCTGCATTTATTGTCCCAATTCTTTACATTCTTTAATAATGCGCGGCCATAGCCAAAGCAGATAGGTGTTTTATGGGTTAGTAAACTGTGACTTTTTCAGCCGCGATCGCTGGATTTCAGCGGCTGAAAAAGTCAC
>JAAHIC010000347.1 GCA_010671965.1 Leptolyngbya sp. SIO4C5 | reverse complement strand
CAGTCAGACGCTGCCGAATGAGTCAATGCCCTACAAGATCTATGCTCCGGTTGCTGATGCCGCTAGTGGAACAGACGAGTCAGCAGCAGCAGAACTAAAAGCAACCTTATTTGAAAATCCTGAGCAGCAAGCAAGGTTTGAGCAGTGGATACGCCTCTCTAGAGCCGAAGCCCTCACCGTTCCTGAAGACAGACGCAATGATGTTTATGCCCGCCTATTGGATGCTTTTGAGTCACAAAGCGATGGTGCTATTGGCCTAGGCTTTGACCGCTTCAGCAACATGATGGGGCAATGTTCGGTCTATCCCCTGACGATTGGTCGTCGCACGGCTCGCTTTTCTTTGCTTACTCAGGCCAATGGTCAACCCGTCAGCCCCGACACAGACCTCTGCGGTGACAAAGGCAGCTACTGGGCTAATTCTGCAGCGTTTCCCACCCAAGAAATAGACGACAAAGTGCGACTCGATGATGACCGCGCTTATCCCTTCGCCACTGAGCTAGCGGTAGTTTATCCTCAATGCGAGATTGAGACTGTTGAGGCTGAAACGCCCTGCAATCCGGGTCAGGCGTTTGCTCAGATGCTCAAAACCGTAGAGGGACAGTATCTGCTCAGCGAAGTGGGTCTGATTCCAGTCATGCCAATTGATGAAATTCGCAACATCCTGTGGGCAGGAGGCACCGATGACTGAGGTCAAGCAGCTTTCTAAACTGGCCGAGACTATCTTGCAAGACCCGATCTTGCTGCGAAAGCTGGGCGATCGCATCTTTGAACTGATGCAAGAAGACATTCGCAATCAGCGCGATCGCGCTGGCTATAGCAGGAGGCGATTCTAATGGCAGACAAGGCGGCTGAAACAGCGATGCAGGTTAATTATGTCACAGCCAATCGGTTCTACATTTTTTTTGAAGCCAGCAAAGAACCAACGGCCTCTTTCAGTGAATGCGCTGGCCTAGGCGTCAATATCAAATACAACGTCCTGGTTGAGGGCGGTGTTAACGATCAGCGGCGGGTGGTGCTAGATGAACCGGAATTTAGCCCCGTTACCCTCAAGCGCGGCATTACCGATAGCCTGATGTTTTGGGAATGGCTGCAAACTCTCCTAGACGACAGCAAGGCCAAGAAGCGGCGCAACGTCAGTATTTTACTATTCAATCAGGCAGGCGAAAAAATGCAGTGCTGGACGCTGATTGGCGCGATTCCAGTGGGCTGGAAGGTGGACTCGCTGCAGGCCAGTTCGGAAGCCGTCGCCCTAGAAGAACTGACGTTGGTTTATGAAGGGCTCCGAATTGAAGGTAAAGGTAAAGGCCCCAGCAACTTTGAACATGCCAACGGACGCCATCAAGAAACCGCCTACTTTACAGGCCAGTCTTGATTTACTGAGATAACGAGGAACACACATTGGCCGCAGCCTGGGAAACTTTGCATCCACTGGGAACCCGTTCTCCTGTAGGACGGGTCAACTGCTGGCAGCAACCGCTAGGGCAATGGACACCCCAAGCGAATGGTCGTTCTGCAATGTCGCCGCTGGGCGGTCTCAGCCCCAATGTCTCTCAGATCAGGGCCAAAAGAGTTCCGGCTTCCGGCTGGCAAACTGGGGTTCAGGCTGCGCCTGCAGACAGCGCGATCGCTCCCCAAAAAACGACCTCTACTCCCTTACCTGCCCTGCCTGTCGCTCCTCTCGGCACCCTCCACCGTCGCCCTCTAGCTCAGAAGTGGATCGCTGATCATGCATTGCAGATGAATGCGCAGAGTGCGATCGCTGCAAACAGCCCGACTGCCACTCCTGAACCTACAAATACTTTAGAAACAGTATCACCCGCGCTTCCCGCTTCTCCCCTCGGCATCGTCCACCGCCGCCCGCTGGCTCAAAAGTGGGCGATCGCGGGCGATCGCTTTGCAGAGTCCGAGACTGCTGGTACTCCTGTTGCAGATTCGCCTCCCGTAGACTATCCCCCAGTAGAAACGCCACCCAATCCTATTGAGACCACTATTCAGCGTCAGATAGAAACAGCGAAGGGAACCGTTGCTGACTCTTCTGAACCGGCCACTGTCCCCAGCCCCTCCACCACGCCAGCGATCTCCCAGTCGTCAATTGCTAAAGCTGAGCCAGCCGCTGCAATCAGCGCAACAGAGTCTATTCAACCGCAATCTGATAGTTCGCCCCCAGCTGCCAGTCCTGCTGCAGAAACAGTCCAGCGAGACCCCACAGCTCAGCTCACGCCTGCAAATCAAACTGTTCAACCGGCTTTGGAGAGCACTGCTAGGGGTGAAACTGTTCAACCTGCTCCAGCAGAAACGGTTAGCCGTGAGGCAGATGATTCCTTTGAGACGCCTATTACCAATATCAGTTCTGATGCGATCGCTTCCACAGAAGTCAGCCCTAATCTATCTCGCCAAGCAGAGGCGGCTGAAAGCTCAGCTATTGAACCAATTGAGCAGCCGGTAGTTTCTGCAGAGTTGCTAACAGATTCCGCTAGTTCTGATGAGGCACCTGCTCAGGCAGATACTCTACCCGTTAATAATGCAGAAAGTCCTCTGGCGGATACGGTTCAGCAATTCTCGGTAGAGCGATCGCCCCAGGTAGACTCTGCCGTTCCGGAGTCTGCAGCAACCTCCTCAGAAACACCACCGGCTCAGACAGAAGCCGCGCCACCCACTGCTCCAGTACAGCCTGCTGCACCCGAGCCGCCGTCTGGCGAAACGGAATCTCCCAGCCCTGACTCTCCCCCTTCAGCACTCCCTATTCAGAGCCGCTCATCTACAGAACTGCCAGCACCGGCTGCAGCCGCGTCTCAGCTTGAATCCGTTGAGGCTGTTCCTGACGTGACAGATTCCTCTCCCCGGCTCAGCCCTACGACTGATCCAACCGTAACTCCGCAACCCCTAGCGGCTGAGATAGATGAGCCTGCCGTTTCTTTGCCTAGAAAAGCGACTGAAACCGAAGCGATCGCCGCGCCTGATACAGCCAGTTTTGCCCAGCAGCCGACTCCTACAATCATCGATGCAAATAGCGATGCAGGATTGCAACCACAGGCGATCGCAGCCGAGGAATTGTCTACGCTTGACCCATCAAATCCGTCTGACGAAGCATCCACTCAAGCACTCCAAGCAGAACCCCAGCCCGTCACTGACCTAGCCCAAGACATAACAGCTACAGAAATCACAACCTCAACGACCGCTCCACTTCAAGCCCGGTCTGAGTCCCAATCTCAGCCCCCCACTTCCCCCTCGCCTGCCGAATCTATTCAACCGCAATCGCCAGAGACGCCATCCCCACAGCTACAATCCCCCATTTTACTCACGCCTTCTCAGCCTGATCCAACACCTCAACTCCCAGCTTCACCTAATCCAGGAAACCAACCCCTAGTCCAGCGATCGCCCGCTCTATCCCCGCCTGATGCTCACAACAACCAGTCTCCAATCCAGCGATCGCCTGCTCCCCTGCCCGCTCAATCACCTTCCCCATCTCTCCCCTCTCCTCCTCTCCCCCACCGCTACCTCACCCATCCCCTCGGCACCCGTTCCCCCCTCCAGCGCCGCGCCGAAGCCACAGATGAACCCTGGCAAACCCAGTTCAACCTAGGCAGCAGTCCCCCCGCTACAGCGTCCTGGCAGGACCAGTTTCAGCTAGAGGCCGATACGGAAGCTGAAAAGACCACCCCTGAGCCACCAGCACCTGAAACAGCGATCGCAGAGACAGCTGAAACGGAATCGGACATTCCAGAGAGTTCAGTAGAAGCGATCGCTCCAGCGTCAGATAGCTCTACGCCCCCTATACCCGGACAGCGTAGCTCGGTTGCCATCGGGGAAGGGGAGCTAGAAATTCTGGCGCGCGTTATGTATAGCCTGCTGCGATCGCGTTTAGAAATTGAGCAAGAGTTTCACTATGGTCGTTCAACTAGCTCCTCCCTGTGGATAGACCAGACGGCACCGTGCGATTGGTCAGATGCAGCAGCAAAAACAGAAGCAGGGCCAGGGCTGAGTCAGCCGGGGCAGCTTTGGCTTGAACTAGAGGCCAATAGCTTAGTAATCGACAAGAACATATCGGACTTGTATCAGACGGTTTATGCCTTGTATCGCGATCGCTTCGAACTGCTCAAAGATCGTCAACCTTATTTCCTCAGTCACTCACTCTAACGCAGGAGACCGTTATGGCAAAAGTTGTAAAAGCTACCTTAACTCCCTGGGAAAAGGGGAAAGCCGCAGAAATAAAGTTTATGTTCAATCCCAAAGAATTAGCCTTTGAGAATACCGTAGAAACTTCGTCTAATCCAGGCGCGCGATCGCAGCGAACGGGCAAACAAAAAGTCAATTTCTCGAATATACCGCCTAAAAAAATAACTATTTCGAATATTTTGTTCGACACTTATGAATCAGGTAAAGACGTTTTTGAAGAGCATATTAAAGATTTACAAGCAGCCGTTCATTTTGTTAGTGAAGAGCAAAAGGAGCAAAAACCACCCGTTTATACTTTCACGTGGGGTAAAACATATTTAGACTATTGCTTTATTGAAAAGCTGAATTACAAGCTAACTAAGTTTCTAGCAGACGGTACGCCTGTGAGAGCCGTGATTGACAGTCTCACTCTAGTTGAAACTGATAGACCTGACAACAGTTCTAGTTCTCCTTCTGCTAAACCGACACCGAAAACTGATAATCAGAAAAGCCGTAAGCAAAAGCGTTGATTAGGCAGATTTTCTCTTTTCATTTAAGTTTAGCTCTATATTTAGAATATTCCGGCTATGACTGTTAACTACCGTGCCCTACCTGTCCTGAAAATTAACGATGAAGAAGCTGAAACAGAGCTTGCAGAAAATATTTTGCAAATTACTGTTGAAGAAAGCTTACATCGTCCAGGTTTGTTTACGCTGGTCATCCGCAATGATTATCAGCCAGGAACCGATCAGGATGAACCTTGGCGCAAGGTCAAACAGCTTGAAATTGGCGATACTGTTTCTATTGGCTTTGACCCCAGCCTGACGCAGGCGGAAGAGCAATCTTCTAAAAAAAGTGGTCAGCAGCAAGAAGATACTCCCCTCATTCAGGGAGAAATTACGTCTGTCGAAGCGCATTTTACCGAACGGACGCAAGCCCCTATTATCATTAGAGGTTATGACGTCTCGCATCGACTCCATCGCGGTCGTTACAATCGCTCCTTTCAAAATTTGACTGACAGCGATGCCGTCGAAAAAATTGCGAAAGAAAATGGCATTGACCTCGCTACAGTTGATGATAGCGGCGAGCCTCACGACTATCTATTCCAAGAAAATCAAACCAATATGGAGTTTCTGCGAGAACGAGCTAATCGAATTGGTTTTGAGTTGTTTATCCAAGACGGCAAGCTCAATTTTCGTAAGCCGGACGCTAGCGATCCTTTTGAACTAGTCTGGCTCAAGGATATTCGTAGCTTTCGCGTGCGGCTCACTAGCACTGAGCAAGTACAAGAAGTTGAGATAATGGGCTTTTTTGTGATGTA
>JAAHIC010000346.1 GCA_010671965.1 Leptolyngbya sp. SIO4C5 | reverse complement strand
AGAATTTTTCTGAGTCTTCGCCCTGACGCTCTAACCGTCTGCTGGCAATTAGGGCTGCGGCAAAAATGGCCGTAATCATCAGCAGGCCGTACCAGCGCAGCGCAAAGGGGCCTAGCTCAAAGATAATCGGATCAACAGGAGGATACATAGCCGCGCTAACTTACTCGCCAGTGATTGAAAGCTGATCAATCCAGATGCGAGGGCAAACACCGCCGGGCGTCACTTCCACCTCAGGTTCTACGTGAATAATCGATTTCAGCACGTCGCGAAAGTCGCCAGCCACCGTAGCTGATTCCACACTGACTCTCTCTCCTTTGTTGAGCAGCCAGCCGTCAAACGGCAGAGAGAAAGAACCCTGCAGAGAGTTGACCCCGGCGTGTAGCGCCTGTAAATCGTCAATTAGAATCACGTTTTCTGCTGTCGCTAAATCAAAAGACGAACTGGCAGATTCTCCTGGCAGGACGTGATAGAAATGGGGCCCAACGCTCACTTTAGCGCCAATATCAGCGTGTCCAGTAGGCTGAGCCTTGAGGCGCTTAGCCGTACCGGCGCTGTGGAGAAAGTTGGCCAAGACTCCTTGCTCAATTAGGGAAATGCGGCGGGTTGGGGTGCCTTCACCGTCAAAGGTTTCAGCCGAGACGTTTTCTGGATGCAGGGCGTCATCGTAAACCGAAAGCAGCGGTGAGGCGATCGCAGTGCCCAGTGATTCAGGTGTGGAGAGACTACGCTTATCTAAAATGCTTTGAGCATTATAAAGATTGGAAAACGCCCCTAGCAGACTTAGAAAGGCTTCGGCTGAAAAGACGACCCGGTATTTACCAGAGCGGATCTTCTCGTAGTTGAGATGGCTGATAGTCTTCTCCGCTGCCTCGGTCAAGCAGCCGCTAATATCTAGCTCTTTCAGGCTATGGTCTACCCGCATGGCCCCGGCAGAACGGGGCTTGCGGCCCGGCTGCTCGGTCTTGCTGTAGAGATAGAGGGAAGCGTAAGAGCGGCCTTCATTGCGCAGGGCACCGGCGCTGTTGAGATAAAAGCGATCGACATCCCGCTGGGCAAGGCCGTTGTAGGGGACGCTAGCGATCGCCTCGTGAGCGTCTAAAAGCTGCCGTTCTACGTCAATCAGCTTTTCTAATAAATCGGAAACCGGCACGGGCGATCGCTTCTCTATGTTGACCTCAGCCGTCGGTTCTGTGGCCTCAGGGCTGAAGTCGGGAATATGCGCTTTAGCGCCAAAAGTGCTGGCTTCCTGAGCGGTTTTAAGCGCCAGTTCTAGACCAATCGGATCGACGTCCGTTGTCGTGGTCACCCCAATCAGATTGTCCTGGTTCCAAACCCGCACAATCACGCTAGAGCGATTGGAGGCTTTCACCTGCTTCGGCTCGCCGCGATCTACCTGCACGCTGGTTTCGTCAACCGAGGAACCGTAGATATCGTATTTATTGATTCCCAGCTTCTTCGCTGTTGACGCCGCGCAGTCGGCAATGTTTTGAACAGTAGGCATAAGAAACGTCAAAAATTAAGCTTGCAATCGAACCGTTTAGCGACCGCCTACGGTAATAGAGTCAACTTTGATGTGGGGCTGGCCCACCGTCACGTATATGCTGCCGCTGACAGAACCGCAGAAGCCTGCTGCCAGACCCAAATCATCGGAGCACATAGAAATTTTGTTCATAATCTCAGTGGCTTCGCCAATCAGGGTAGCGCCCTTCAGCGGCTTAGTGACCTTGCCATTCTCAATTAGGTAGGCTTCGTCTACGGCAAAGTTGAACTGCCCGGTAGGGCCGACGCTGCCGCCGCCCATCTTCTTGCAGTAAATGCCTTTCTCAATTGAGTTAAAGAGGTCGTCGAGTGAGTAGTCGCCGGGCGCAATGTAGGTGTTACGCATCCGCGAAGCAGCGGCGTAGGTGTAGCTCTGACGGCGACCGCTGCCGGTGCGGGGATGGCCGGTACGGATGGAACCAGCCCGATCGGACAGGAAGTTTTTCAAAATGCCGTTTTCAATTAGCAGGGTGCGCTGGGCGGGCATACCCTCGTCGTCCATGTCGATGGTGCCAAACTCATCGGGAGAAAGGCCCTCATCCCAGGCGGTAAGGTTTTCGTGGGCAATCTTTTCCCCTTTCTTGTCAATGAAGGGAGTGGTACCGCGTTCGATCTGGGTCGTTTCGAGGAGATGGCCGCAGGCTTCGTGGAAAATGACGCCGCCAAACTGGTTTGCCATCACGATGGGATAAGCGCCCGACTCGACATAGTCGGCATAGAGCATTTGCCCAGCGGCTTCGGCCACTTCGCTGGCGGTGGCCTCATAGTTCCAGTTTCTCAAGAAAGCCGGATCGCTGGTATCTCCGACCCGCTGCCCGATTGAGGTGCGATGCTCGCCGTCAGCACAAAGCAGACTGTAGCCTACCGACTGGGTGAGGCGAATGTCGCGGGCAAAGGTGCCGTCACTGGCTGCGACCAGCACTTCTTGCCAGTCGCGGAAATAGGCAGCGCGCCGGGCCTGGGCGTGGTTGGCCTTTTTCTCTAGAGTGGCATTGGCCGCTAGTAAGATATCGCCCATCTCCTGCATGGAACTGCAGTTTGATAGCCAACCCTCTTTCTGGCGGGTGGTGGCGTAATCCCGTACCAGTTCCAGGTTGACGATGGGGACATGGGCGTTGGCGCTGGGCAGATTCAGCCCTAAGATAGCCAGCCCTTTTTCTAAAGCTGCCTTTAGCCCTTGAAAAGACAGGTCATTGGTGCTGACGTAGCAGTCGCCTTTGCCCCGGAAGACGCGGACACCCGCCCCGGTGACTAAGCGAGGCGAAATACTGGTAATACCGTCGTCTTCAGCCAGACAGCTAATATAGTTGCTGCGCTCTAGAAAGAATTCAATAAAGTCAGCGCCAGCCGCTCGGCCCAGCCCCAACAGTGTCGATAGGGGCGCTTCCCAGCTCTGGTCGAAGCGATCGCGGGTAGCGCTGTACTGGAGGGCAGGAATTTCCTGGGTGCGTAAAAAGGAGCGAGAGGGAGTAGCAAGGGTCATGCAGGCAATATCCTTAAGCGAACGACCGCAATGGCTTCTATAGTCTAGCAAACTCCCTAGAAGCTAGGCTGACGCTGCCGAGCTATGAATCTGGGTGGCTTGTTCCCTCTCTATTCGCTCAGGCCATCCTCAGCAGGTTCTCAGCGGACTCTTAGAGAAAGCCGCCGCTTTTAGCCGGAATTGGCCAAGCAGACTCGGTAGGATGAATAAAAGTTTGGGCAATTCGGCATGTCTGGAATTCTACAGTCCTCCCTCGGCCTGCTGAAGTCGCGGCTTTCTCGCCGCATTGTTGCAAGCATTTTTCTCAGCATTGTGACAATTGAAGGCATTATCTTTGTGCCCTCTTATTTTCGGCGGCAGCGAGAGAAGCTGGCAGAGCTAGAGCAGGTTTCGAGCGAAGTTCTATTTACTGTTAAAAACAATCTGATGGCCGGCATGGCGGCTCAAAACCTGCTGGATTCAGCTCAGTCTAGAATCAAGCCTGACTCGGTTATTTTGGGAGCAGCCCTATACCGGGTAGAGGGGGACTTAGTCAATACTTTTGGCGAAATGCCAAAGATTTCTGATGAAGCCCTGCAAGCCCGCTCCACCTGGAGCAGTTTGCGCCGCCAAGGCGATCGCTACGATGTTGCCTGGCCGGCTGAAAATTTTCAGGATCAGTTCGTCTTCGTAGTGCGTCTAGATGCTACGGGCGTTAAGCAGGCCATGAGGCAGTATGCTCTGGCGATTGGGGGGCTGGTGATTATAATTTCTGCCTTTGTCACCCTGGTTACAGTGGTTGTGCTAGAGCGAATTTTGATCGTGCCGATTTTGCACCTGCGCGACGATTTGCTAGCGGCGGGGGAGGCGGTGAGTCAGGCGCAGCCGCCCAATTTTCATACGGCTACGTCCCAGCGACAGGATGAACTGGGAGAAGTGGCCCAAGCCTTTAACCAGATGTTTCAGCGCATTCGTCAGGAAATTCAGGAACGGCAGCAGGCAGAGGCGGCATTGCGCGTAGAGCAGGAAAAGTCTGAGCGACTGTTGCTGAATATTTTGCCTGCCTCCATTGCCCAGCAGCTCAAAACAGAACCCGGCGTCATTGCCTCTCGTTTTGAAGAGGTGACTATTTTGTTTGCCGACATCGTGGACTTTACCGGACTGTCCTACCAGGTTTCGCCAAATCGTCTGGTCTGTCTTCTCAACGATATTTTTTCCAAGTTTGACAGCATTGCTGAGAGCTATGGCTTAGAAAAAATCAAGACCATTGGGGATGCCTACATGGTGGCAGGTGGACTCCCCTACCCTCGCCCCGACCACGCGGAGGCGGTGATGGCGATGGCGATCGCCATGCAGCATACCCTCAAAGAATTTCAGCGGCCCGACGGTCAGCCCTTTCATAGCCGCATTGGCATCAATACCGGCCCGGTGGTGGCCGGTGTGATCGGTATTAAAAAGTTTAGCTACGACCTTTGGGGCGATACGGTGAATGTGGCTAGCCGTATGGAATCTCACGGCGTTTTGGATCGGATTCAGGTAAGTGAAGCCACCTATCTGCGCCTCAAGCACCAGTATGAGTTTGAAAGCCGCGGCCCAATTGAACTCAAGGGTCGCGGCCAAATGAAAGCCTATCTCTACTAGTGTGACCTTGCTGAGGCTAAGCGTTTTCGCCAGAGCGCCGCCGCTGCCAAAAGCGGGATTTTCGTTGTTCCGGCAGGGGGAGATCCAGCGTGGTATGAAAATCTTCCTGGACTTTGTGGGTCAGGCGGTTGGAAACCTGACGGACAATTTGATTCAGCACGCGATCGCCCGTACTCTTTACCACTGAGCGTGGCAGAGCCTGGATAAAGCGGGGAAACTGCAGGTCAACTAGCAAATTAAGTTCCCATTCAACCTGAGTCAAGGCGTTGGGGGCGTCATTTCCAGCTCCCTCAATTAGCCGCATCGCTGCCTGAAAATCCACCTGATAGCCCTGAGGCTTATATCCAGGTACCGGAATGGTTTGAATGCGATAGATGCCCTGCTCTTGAGGCAGCAAATTCAGGCCAATTTTAGGCTCGACTTCATAGTCCAGCGCCCCAAAGCGGCCAATAGTCAGAGCGTAGCCGTTGGTGCTGAGAACATCTGCCTGCATGGGATGAGCACAGCGGCGAAACCAACCCTGATGCGCATCTAGGTACTGGGCGACTGTCTCGGCATTAGCAGACATTGTCATATGACCCACGTAGTGTCCCTGCAGTTGCAGAGGAGCCGAATTTTTCAGGGGGATACCCTCTTCGGCAACGTCTGTGCGATCAATGAGTCCCGATACCGCGTCGAGAATCTGCTCAGAGAATTCAGGAGAAGGACGTTTTGTAGATGGAGACTGCATAGATGCTATAGAAAGTTGCTTATGCTTGCAAATTAGAAGATGCTTAAGTGGGTCTATTGGTTATTCAGTCTGAACCATGCATTTTACGCTGAGATTTTAAAAAA
>JAAHIC010000345.1 GCA_010671965.1 Leptolyngbya sp. SIO4C5 | reverse complement strand
GATGATGATTGTCCAGGTTCGCCAGCCAGCAGTTCTGCAGCTACAGGGCGTCAGCGCAACTTTTTAAGGGCGATCGCGGTCAGTTTGTATAACTCGGCGGGGGTGACTAACCATTCTATGTTCTCTCGATTTTCGGCTCTAAAATCTGTTAACTATCGCCGACTATTAGGCCCGCTGCAGCAGCCAACCGGTATAGCCGCAGTCGTTTCGATTGGCATTCATGGGATTTTGTTTGCGGCCTCTCCCCAATTTTCTTCATTTTCACTGGCGTCTTTGGCAGAATCGGAGCCGATAGCCGATGAGCGCACGGTACCCTTAGTCGAACTAACGCCGGCTGAACAGCAACGTCTGCCTGATTTTTCGGGTAACTCCAATACTTTTTCGCTGCTGCCCCAGCCAGGTTCCCTAGCGCCTCTCCAGTCTCCTAATAGCACTGCTTCTGGTGCCACGCCCTACCTCTCCGACAGCCAGCCCTTACCCCCCAATCCTTTTTTCTACAATCCGCCTATAGGCAACACGCCTGTGAGAGGCAATCCTTCCAGTTCACCGGGACGGACGGCAACACGAGGACGCTCCTCGCAGCAAACCCGTCGCTCAGGTCAGTCTCGACCTGAAACCACAGTTCAGTCGCGCTCCAATCAGCCCCGTAGCGGTTCAGTGACAGAGGGCGTGGGAGAAATTACGGCTGAAGAACTCGATCAGCGCACTGTCGGGGTCGATAACCTACAAATTGCCACGCGCCCATCTCGCAGCGCTGATGACCTCAGATCACCCGGTTCATCCGCAACGCAGTCCACAGCCGGGAGTCAAGCTGCTGCTGGCGAAGAGGCTGACAGCGAAGCCGATCCCGCCGGCAGCCAAACGGATGCAGCCGCCTCTAATCCCTTAAGAGAGGAACTAGAAGCACTTCAGACTGCCTATACCTATAGCGAAGCCGGTACCACCAGTGCAGCAGCAGAAACAACCTCAGCCAACTGGTTAGCTGAGTTTAAGTCTGAATTAGAAATTGCTGAACTGCCGCTGCAGCCAGCGGCGGAAATTTCGATTGATTATCCTTTGCGGATTTGCCTGCCGGTACCGCCTGTCACTGCCCAAGTAGGCGTTGTTGTTTCGCCTGCAGGTGAACCCGTAGGCGAACCTACCTTGCTCAGGAGTACTGGCTATGCAGGCTTAAATCAGGCGGCTCTCCAGGCAGTAGGCAATGCTGACGTTGCGGTGGGCGACTCTTACCAGGCTCTCCGGTTTACTGTCCCCGTCCAATACTCTGAAGCAGAGTGCACCGACCCGCAAGCGCTTTCTCAAGGCGTTTCAGCAGAGTCTGACTAAAAGACTGTTGGGATTTACGAATTTAACAAAGCCTGAATAACCGCTCGCAATATTCCCCCGGCGATCGCCCCCTCATCGAGGGGGATAAAGGGGATCCTACCTCTGCCGCTAGCGTCTTGAATCTTGAGCTGCGTGACTCCTCATTGTTTTAAGCAACTGTTTTAGCAGTAGATCAAGCCGGAGCAAAACGCTGATGTAACGCACTATTAACTTTGTGAAGCATTAATTCATTTATCGTAGCGACTCGTAAGCAAGTGATATCTTGCTTTCATAACATTGACGAGTAAACGATATGAAAGCTGCTTTTTCTCGCACCGGACTGGGTCAGGCTCTAGGACTTGGCTTTATGATGGCTTTAGTCTGTGCCAGCCTAATTGGCCTGATGTTTTTTGAGAGTATGCCAAAGTAAGCTAGACCTTTTGCTGGTTTAGGTCAGATTCGCTTCAGCAGGCTCTTGCCGTGGGTATCGGTGCCGCAGGTTCGCAGCAGGCCGTAATCATCTATCAGGCGCTCAACGACTTTAGTTTTGTCGGGGCTAGGTCGCCAAATAGCAGGATTATCGTAGGCGTAGTAGGCTTCTGCCCCGTCGATGCCTAGCTGCACTGCAGCCTGAATTAACTCTTCAGCAGAGCGGCGATAGCGGGCCGGATGCGCTAAAACAGCTAGGCCGTTCGCTTGCTGAATAGCATCAATGACTTTTTGCGCGGCGCGATCGCCTTCGCGGCGACTGTGGCCCTGTAGATAGGGCTGGATGACGGGGTGATCAATATCAAAAGCGTAGCCTAAGATATGCACCTCGGCGTCTAATAGGGTGGCCGTGATCTCAACGCCTGACCAAAGACGCGGTAGCGCTGCGCGTTTTCGAGCTTTACCTCTAACTGAGGCCGGATGACGCCACTGCCAGTCTTCCATCCAGGCTTTAGCGCGACGATAGCCTTTGACGGTGTGATGATCGGTAATCGCGTATTCTACGAGGCCAATAGAAATAGCCTGCTCCACCAGTGCTTCCGGCTCTAGCTGTCCGTCCGAGCAGAGCGTGTGCATGTGAAAGTTGTAGCTATTGGGACAGCTCTGAGCATCTACGGTGGCAAAGATTTGCTGAAGTTTCAGAGCGCCCCGCACTGCCACTGTCGAAACCAGGGCAGGATTAACCGCCATAATTAAACTAAGTTGACTTATCGCTTTTTTTATACTATATCCGCACTGGTAAAACGGCTAGCCCAATTCTTTGATTCATGCTCAAAGTAGCCCAAATAGCCGTGCAGATAAATTAGCGATTAAGCATTCAACAAGCAGATAGGCGCAGTTGAACAGGAGTAAATGTAGGCCGCGGTTGAGGAATGAAACCCAACACCCGCGCGGGTTACGCTGTCGCTGACCCATCCTACCAATAGTTAAGTCCACCTACTTAGAAACTGCGAAGACTGTTGAGTAGACGTTGAGAACAAGCATTAAGTCATTCTCAACGCCTGCCTAAAGCCTAAGCGGCATAGTTGAACAAGGTGTCCAAATAGACCCGCGAAGCGCGGCGATCGCCGTCGCTATTTTGTAACAGAAATAGAGAGAGCGCGGCTGAGAAAACGCGGTCTTGATCCCAAGCAGGGTGAGTTTCTAGAAAGCATTTGAGCGATTCATGGAGTTCTTCAGGAATTTCAGCCAGGATACTAATCGTCGTGTTCATCAGGAACCTCAGAAATTACGGCATGGAGCAAATTTTCAGGCAGACAAATCTAAGTGCTTAGGGTTAGTGCTGACCGCCAGTGCTGACAAGTAGACAGCCCAAAGCAGCGCTGACCTGGCCTACGCTTGTGCTTTTCCCGAAGGTTTGGGAACAAAAATACAAGCTGAGGTCAAAGCGCTTTCATCTGGTGGTCGCATCATTGTGCGCTATGGGGGGGTAGGGTTGTCAATGTTGCGAAGCATTGCGAAACGCTTCAGACAAACTCAAGGTTTACGGAAGAATCAGGCATAGAAGCCTAGCTTCGTTACATTGCTTCATAAAAGATCGCTTTTTATGAGAGCTTAGCGGCCCTGTCTGAAAAATCCAGAGAAATCCGTGAGACTCTGATGCCAGCGTAAAAACCTGTGGAAAACGTTAGCTATCCTGTGGAAAACTTTAGGGAAAGCTGTGGAAACTCTGTGGAATAGATGGGGAAAACTCGGATAAAAAATAAGAAATGCAAAGTCCTCAGTTTTTGGGAAGTTTGTAAATTTTCCTGAGAAAGGACTCAATGCTGCCGGTAGCCCAGCGTTTCTGTCATAGCCCGATTAGCCCAGTGGCGGCAGTTTGAGCGGGGCCAAACCCAAGTAGGAAATCCCCTGGGGCGTGATTTCAAAGCGGCAAGGCAAAACTTCAACGCCCTGGGCGATCGCTAGTCGCAGTAGCTGCCCATACTCCGGATCGGTTGTATCGCCAGGGGCAAACGACAGACAATCGGCTCGGTTAATGAAGTACAGCATTACCGCTCTTGCCTGCGGCAGCAGGGCCGTCAGCTCGCGCAGATGCTTTTGCCCGCGTGTTGTCACCGTGTCAGGAAACAGGGCACAGCGCCCCTGCGCCCAGGTGGTATTTTTAACCTCTACGTAAACCGGGACTGGCCCACCCGTCAGCAAAAAGTCAATCCGGCTTTTGCGATCGCGGCCATAGGGCACCTCAGGTTTAATTTCCGTATAGGGTTTTAGCTGCGGAAAAAGTCTAGCCTCTAGGGCGGAGCGCACCACCCGGTTGGGCAAAGCCGTATTGATACCCACCCAAGTTGGCTCAGTATCGTTGACCTCAATTGCTTCCCAGGTGTATGCTAGCTTCCTCTTAGGATTGCCGCTGCGAGAAACCAAGACCCGACTGCCGCTCTGGCACACCCCCGTCATGGGTCCGGTATTGGGACAGTGAGCGGTAATAGTGACGCCAGAATCCAGCTCAATGTCAGCCAAAAAGCGTTTATACCGTCGGACTAAGGTGCCCACATAGAGTTCTGGATAGCTGTAAAACCAAAATGACGACATCCCCACCCCACCACTGAGATCAACGCCCATCAGGGTGACACGGCAGCAGCCCGAATTCAAGCTCGGCAAAATTGAGATTTCCTTTTCCCAATCTGTGATTGACCACTCATGATGACCGCCAGATGTTCTTTGCTCGCCCGCGTTTTACTGATTTGCTGCTCAGTATCCTTGGCCGCCTGTACCCCCCAAGCAACCCCTGAAACCCAGGGTTCAGTGCCTGCAGATGCAGCCGCTGAGACATTGACGGTAGGAGCTATTCCCGATCAAGATCCTGAAAAGCTACAGCGGCTCTACACTAAGCTGGCAGACTACTTAGCAGCTGAGCTAGGCGTGCCGGTTGAGTATGAGCCTGTAATTGATTACGCTGCTGCCGTCACCGCCTTCAAGGTGGGCGACCTAGATTTGGTTTGGTTTGGCGGGCTGACCGGGGTACAGGCGCGGCTGCAGGTGGAGGGAGCAGAGGCGATCGCCCAGCGCCAGATTGACGCCCAGTTCCATAGCGTCTTCATCGCCAATACCGGCAGTGACCTAGCAGAAATCGACGACATTGCAGAGCTAACGCAGCTTAAAGAGCGCACCTTTACCTTTGGCAGCGAGTCCTCAACGTCGGGGCGGCTAATGCCCCAGTATTTCTTGCAGCAGGCCGGGGTAACGCTGGCTGATTTCCAAGGAGAAGTCGGCTTTTCAGGTAATCATGACGCCACTATTAAGCTAGTGGAGGCTGGCACTTATGAGGCCGGAGCACTCAACGAGCAGGTCTGGGAAGCTCGTTTAGCGGAAGGGGCGATCGATCCTGAAAAAGTGGAGGTGATTTGGCGCACTCCGGCCTACTATGACTATCACTGGGTCATTAATCCAGCCGTCAAGGCGGAATACGGCGAAGATTTTGTCGAAAAGGTACAGGCGGCTCTGCTCCAGCTTGACCCTAGCAATCCAGAACATCAGGAAATTCTAGAGCTGTTTGGGGCCGAGCGGTTCATCCCAACTCAAAACAGCAACTACGATCAGATTGAGCAGGTGGGCCGAGAGATTGGCAAGATTCAATAGCTATCATGCGGCCCCTCTTTGAGTTAAGGCAGGTAAGCTGTCGGTTTGGTTCGCTATCCGCCTTAGCAGATATTTCCCTGCAGATCTACCCGCAAGAGCCTGCGCTGCCGAGTTG
>JAAHIC010000344.1 GCA_010671965.1 Leptolyngbya sp. SIO4C5 | reverse complement strand
CGCTAATAAACCTACTTTAAGTCGAATATCCCGTCCATCGAAGGATATTGACTTTTCAATCTCCTGCATTGAATGCTACGTCCTTATCTGCTAATATCTTTCTTCTTCTGTGGAAATCCTAGCACTGATATTGAGAGAGTGTTCTAATACGCTCAAAACATCCCTTTTTCCTAAAGTCATGGGGACTGCACGTAAAGTTTTTTTTCGCTTAGAGATGGCACCGGGATCAAGCTCAGCAGGTAGTCTGAGGCTAGTCGCCTCTTTTTTTCGGTATCAGTCGGTGCTGATAAGTTTTCAGTAGAATTAGATTTTTATACTCAGAATTCTTATCTACCGAATCTTTAGCTAGTTTTTAGAGTATGCAGTCAGGTATTGTCTCGCGATCGCTCGCTGCTCAAACCATTACCGCTGACAACTTTAGTCCCTACGGCCAGGTCATTTTCCCCTCAGCCGACGGCAAGGCTTTTGATGTGCAAGACGCCCAGTTACAGCTAGATCAAGGCAGGCCGCGTTTCTACATCATGCAGCTACGGCGGCGAGGCCGACAGTTTGATCGCATTACCCGCCATCAGCGGTGTACGCAGTGTTTAGGTTCCTTGGAAGGCAAAACCTGGCTGCTAGCAGTTGCGCCACCGGGAGATAGGGCTTGCCCTGATCCAGCAGACATTCAGGCTTTTCAAATTCCCGGCAACTGTTTTGTCAAGCTGGCGGTAGGCACCTGGCACGCAGGCCCCTATTTTGATTCTGAAGTCGTCAATTTTTACAACCTAGAGCTGAGCGATACCAATATCACTGATCACGATACCTGTAATCTCCAGGCTGAGTATGGGCTGAAATTTGAGATTGTCTAAGCGATCGCCCGTCATGCCTCAGCCAGTAAAATCTTAGGGACGTTGAATCGATAGAAAGACTTATGCCAAAGTACGTTCTCTGGGGCAGCTACTGCGAAGATGTTTTAGCCAAGCGGGCACCGTACCGCGAGGCCCATTTACAGGGACTTCAAGCCCAAAAAGACCGGGGAACGCTCATCACCCTTGGCCCGACTCAAGACGCCACCCGCGTCTTCGGTATTTACGAAGCGGACAGCGAGGCAGCCGTGCGTCAGCTTGTGGAAGCTGATCCCTACTGGCAAAACGGCATCTGGACAGAGTACCAGGTGTACGAATGGATTCAGGCTTTTTAGCCCTGGCTATCAATGAGAAGCGATCGCCCCCCGTTTCAAGTTTCAGCGCGATCGCTTTTAGCTCCAAGCTAGCTCTGATTTGATCTTTCAAGCGCTCTAATCAGCGTCGGCGACTGTCATCAAAAACTGACCAGTTCTACCTTTGACAGTCTCTCCTCAGACGGTAGCTAGGGCCAGCTTTTTGGCCAAGGGGCAGCAGCATTTTCGACCTCGGTTGCCGCCGAGTATTTTTCGATGAAGCGATACAATAAAATTTGCTGAATGGGGCTGCTGCAATGGATGTGATTCCCGCAATTGACTTGTTAGAGGGCCGCTGCGTGCGGCTGTACCAAGGGGACTATGAGCAGTCTCAGGTGTTTAGCGAAGACCCGGTAGCGATCGCCCAGCAGTGGGTTGATCAGGGTGCAACTCGGCTGCATCTAGTGGATCTAGACGGAGCTAAGGCAGGCAAGCCAGAAAATTGGGCAGCCATTCAAAAAATTGTTCAAGCGGTCAATATTCCGGTAGAAGTTGGCGGTGGACTGCGCACCTATCAGCGGGTATCGGAGCTGTTTAGCCTGGGGGTAGGCTATGCCATTTTGGGCACGGCAGCGATCGAGAATCCTGATTTAGTCGGTCAGCTCAGCAGCGAGTTTCCGGGTCAGGTAATTGTCGGTATTGATGCCAGAGACGGCAAAGTGGCGACGCGGGGCTGGTTAGAGACTTCGGAAATTGAGGCGATCGCCCTGGCCCAGCAGGTAGCTCGCCTAGGCGCAGCCGAAATTATTTACACCGATATTCAGCGAGACGGCACCCTAAAAGGCCCGAATCTTAAGGCGCTGCGGCAGATGGCCGAGGCAATTGGGATTCCGGTGATTGCGTCAGGGGGTGTGGGTTCGCTGAGCGATGTGTTGAGTCTGCTCAGCCTCGCGTCAGTCGGCGTAACGGGAGTCATTGTGGGACGGGCACTCTATACCGGCGATGTTTCGCTGCAAGAGGCTCTCCGGGCCGTAGGACCAGGGCGCTGGCAGGATGTACCGCCCGATTTTGGCCAATCAACGCTGGCGTAGGGAGCCCGCTTGGCAGAATTCAGGCGTTTCTTCAGCATTTGAGACGCAGTTCATCTAGAAGGTTATCGCCTGCTGATAGGATCAAAATACGTAAAGGGTGCGATCGCCCATTGATTAGGTGCCCCGGCCAGATAGAGAGTTGGCCCTGCAAGCCCCTGACGGAGAGCTAAATCCGGTCGCGATCGCCTCTTTGGTAATTCCCCTACTGGACGACCCATGTTAACCCCTGCCGATTTTCTAGAAGCTACCAAGTGGGCTGCGATCTTAACCTTAGCCCTAGCGGTAATCTCCGCGATCGCCTTCTTTGCCCAGTGGGGCATTCGCTTTCGGCTGGTGGGCGCTACTGGGTTTATGGGTGTCCTGACCGTCGGCTTTTTGGGACTGAGCTTCGAGCCATTCACCCGCACCAGCATTCCAGGGGCAATTCCCTATACCACCGTCTTCGATTCGGGGGCCGCTCAGATTGTGATTAAAGTGCCCGAAACCATTACCGAATCGGAGCTAGAAGCCACCTTGAAGCAGGCAGCCAGCAACTTGCTGAAGCCAGGACGTTTAGGGCCACCGGGTCAAATACCCACTATTCGAGCCAGAACGATTTTGCACCGTCCGGGGGGCATCTCCGATCTGATCTACCTCGGCCAGATTCAGCCCATTCCAGATGAACAGACAGGCGAGACGCAAACTATTCAGATCCATCAAGACCGCTTAGCCCAGCTGCCAAAAGCGGAAGACTTGCCTGCCCAAGATAGTTGAGTCAGACGCCAAGCCGCTAAGATCACCGCTCAAAGCTTGGTAAAGATTTAGACTCTACTTTATTTTGATAGTAGGCATAGTATTTATTCACCTGCGATCGCCTTTCGGTCTTCCTGTGTCACTTATTTACGTAAACATTGGCGTATGACTCAGTTAACTCTCCCTCCTTTAGCTATCGCACCGGCTCAGGTGCTGCGCGGCGCTGGCATTTTGGCGCACATTGGTGAGGCGATCGCGCGCTTGGGGCAACGACCACTGATTGTGGGCGGCGATCGCACCTTAACCCTGACAGAGTCCTGGTTGAGCCAGTCTTTGGCCTCTTTGACCGTAGCCCGGGCATCCTACGGAGCAGACTGCAGTGAGACAACGCTACAGAACTTACAGGCAGCCGCCGCCGACCACCGAGCAGATGTAATTATTGGAGTTGGCGGTGGTAAAGCCCTGGATACGGCTAAGCTGCTAGCCCATCATCAGGGCTTGCCCGTTGTCACCATCCCCACTTCGGCAGCGACCTGCGCCGCCTGGACAGCCCTCTCCAATGTTTACTCAGAACAGGGAGCCTTTCAGTACGATGTGGGTCTGCCGCAGTGCCCCAACCTGCTGGTCTTAGACTATGACCTAATTGCCACAGCCCCCCCCCGCACCCTGGTGGCTGGCATTGGCGATGCCCTAGCTAAATGGTACGAAGCCTCGGTCAGCAGTGGGCACTCTCAAAAGTCGCTGATTATTACCGCAGTGCAGCAGGCCAGAGTGCTGCGCGATCTGCTGTTTCAAAAGTCACAGGCAGCCCTGCAGGAAGCGGGCGGCGCAGAGTGGCGCGAAGTGGTCGATGCCTCTGTGCTGCTAGCCGGCGTGATTGGCGGTTTAGGGGGAGCGCAGTGTCGGACAGTGGCGGCCCACGCCGTTCACAACGGCCTGACCCATCTGATGGCTAGTCACGCAGCGCTACATGGTGAAAAAGTAGCCTACGGTATCTTGGTGCAGTTGCGCTTGGAAGAGATGGGACAGGGCAGTTCTTTAGCGGCCTCAGCCCGTCAGCAACTAATTCAGTTTTATGACCAGATTGGCCTACCCAAATCCCTCGAAGATTTGGGGCTGGCCCAGATTTCTTTAACTGAACTACGCCATGCTGCCGAGGTCGCCTGCCGCCCCGCCTCAGATATTCATCATCTGCCGTTTACCGTTCTGCCTGAGCAGCTCGTTGCGGCGATGGTTTCGACAACGATGCCCATTGCGGGCCGCTCGTCCCGACTGCATACTGAAATTTCTCAACCGGCTCCGGAGGTAAGATCATGAGCTTAGATTGGATTCAACCGGCTCAGCGCCTGAGCGCGCTACCTCCCTACGTGTTTGCCCGGTTAGATGAGCTTAAGGCGCGGGCGCGGGAACAAGGGCTTGACCTGATTGATTTAGGCATGGGCAATCCTGACGGACCAACGCCGACGCCGGTGATCGAGGCGGCCACGGCGGCAATTCAAGATGTAGCCAATCACGGCTATCCTCCGTTTGAGGGGACCGCCAGCTTTCGGCGGGCGATTACGGCCTGGTACCAGCGTCGTTATGATGTGCGGCTTGACCCGGAAGGGGAGGCATTGCCCTTATTGGGATCCAAGGAAGGACTCGCCCATTTGGCGATGGCCTATATCAATCCGGGCGATCTGGCTCTAGTGCCCTCTCCGGCCTATCCGGCCCATTTTCGCGGTCCGGCGATCGCGGGCGGCAAAATTTATGACATCGTTTTGACACCTGACAACGACTGGCTAATCGATCTAGCCTCGATTCCAGACGAAGTCGCCGATCGCGCTAAAATTCTCTATTTCAACTATCCCAGCAATCCTACGGCAGCGACCGCCCCCAGGGAGTTTTTTGAGGACGTGGTGGCCTTTGCCCGTAAGCACGAAATCATCCTGGTTCACGATCTTTGCTACGCCGAACTGGCCTTTGACGGCTATCACCCCACCAGCCTGCTAGAAATTCCTGGGGCTAAAGAAATTGGCGTCGAGTTTCACACCCTTTCCAAAACCTATAACATGGCGGGCTGGCGCGTTGGATTTGTGGTGGGTAACCGCCACATTATTCAAGGACTGAGAACCCTCAAAACCAACCTGGACTACGGCATCTTTGCCGCCCTGCAGCGAGCCGCCGAAACGGCCCTACAGCTCCCCGATGTCTATCTCAGTGAAGTACAAAACCGCTATCGTCAGCGCCGCGACTTTCTGATTCAGGCGTTTGCCAGCCTAGGCTGGAATGTGCCCAAGACGAAGGCCACCATGTATCTCTGGGTGCCCTGTCCGGTTGGGGTTAGCTCCACGGATTTTGCTCTGTCAGTGCTGCAGCAGACCGGCGTGGTGCTGACGCCGGGGAATGCTTTTGGCCGGGGCGGCGAGGGCTATGTGCGGGTTAGCCTGATTGCCGACTGCGATCGCTTAGGAGAAGCCATAGAGCGCTTACGCAAAGCCAACATCCGCTATCAGCCCGAACCTGCCGCGTCAAACGCTGGCAGGTTCGGGCTGATAGCGGATGTA